>NZ_JBTWMV010000157.1:0-586 GCF_054850255.1 Streptomyces sp. 7R007
ATCCGCGATCTCGGCTTCGCTGATGCTGACCTCGAACGGTTCGGCGGACATGGCAAGGCTCCTTACTGATCACGGCGTTATCGGATCGCTTGCAGGGGGAGCGTCAGGGTGGGCTGGGCTCCCGTGCGTGGCCTGGGGCTGGGGGCGGCGGTCGGCGGCTGGGCGCCGGGTGAGGCTGATGACGAGTCCGGTTAGGGGGAGTGCCGCGAGAACGGCGAGGGCCGCCGGCAGCGGCACGATGCCGGACAGACCCGCGACAACGGCCGGACCGATCCCGCCGCCCAGGGCGTTCATGAAGTTGAGCAGGCCCTGTGCGGTGTCCCGGTCGTCCGCAGCGACCAGGTCCGGCGCGAGGCCCACCAGTACGGCTTGGGCGCCGGCGAACCCGCACACGGTCAACGCCGTGCCGACGACAACCGGGACCGGCCCGGTGAAAAGCGCGACCACGAGCACGCCGACGACGGTGAGGGCCGCAAGCCCGGCCGACACCTGCCAGCCGGTGAACCGGTCGGTCAAGGCACCGACCAGCCGCCCGGTCAGCACCGAGCAGGCGGCGGCCGGGACCAAGAGCACGCCGGCTTCAAGC
>NZ_JBTWMV010000158.1:0-581 GCF_054850255.1 Streptomyces sp. 7R007
GTCCGCGATCTCGGCTTCGGTGATGCTGACCTCGAATGGCTCGGCGGACATCGCAAGGCTCCTTACTGGTCACGGCGTTGTCGGATCAGAGGCGGGTGAACCGTCATCGCGGGCTCCCACGCGTGGCGTCGTGTGCGGGGCGGCGGTCGGCGGTAGGGCGCCGGGTCACGCTGAGGACGAGTCCGGCCAGGGGGAGTGCCGCGAGAACGGCGAGGGCCGCCGGCACCGGCACGATGCCCGACAGACCCGCGACGACGGCCGGACCGATCCCGCCGCCCAGGGCGTTCATGAAGTTGAGCAGGCCCTGTGCGGTGTCCCGGTCGTCCGCGGCGACCAGGTCCGGCGCGAGGCTCACCAATACGGCTTGGGCGCCGGCGAACCCGCACACGGTCAACGCCGTGCCGACGACAACCGGGACCGGCCCGGTGAAGATCGCGACCACGAGCACGCCGACGACGGTGAGGGCCGCAAGCCCGGCCGACACTTGCCAGCCGGTGAACCGGTCGGTCAAGGCACCGACCAGCGGCCCGGTCAGCACCGAGCAGGCGGCGGCCGGGACCAAGAGCACGCCGGCTTCCAGG
>NZ_JBTWMV010000159.1:0-577 GCF_054850255.1 Streptomyces sp. 7R007
AACCGGTGCCCCCTGGCGTGACGTGCCGGAACGCTACGGGCCGTGGGACCGGGCCTATGACCTGTTCCGGCGCTGGCAGCGCGATGGCACCTGGGCCCGGATCGTCACTCAGCTGCAGGCCGAGGCCGATGCCGGGGGCCTGATCACCTGGGACGTGAACGTCGACTCCACGGTCTGCCGGGCCCACCAGCACGCGGCCGGGGCGGCGAAAAGGGGGATCTCCAGAAGGAACCACCCGGCGGGATCACCGTCGAGCCGGCCGACCACGGGCTCGGACGGTCCCGGGGCGGCCTGACCAGCAAAATCCATCTCGCCGTCGAGCAGGGGCAGAAGCCGTTATCGGTGGTGATCACCGCCGGACAGCGGGGTGATTCGCCTCAGTTCGAGCCGGTCCTGGAAAGGATCAGGGTGCCCCGGCTCGGTCACGGCAGACCGCGCAAACGGCCGGACCGGGTCCGGGCCGACAAGGCCTACGACTCCCGTAGCAATCGCGCCTACCTGCGCAGACGCGGGATCAAGGCCACGATCCCGGTCCCGACGGACCGCGTCCGCAACCGGCTCAAGCGCGGATCGCGAG
>NZ_JBTWMV010000016.1:0-212770 GCF_054850255.1 Streptomyces sp. 7R007
CCACGTCAACTGGAAGTCCGGCGCCGTACGCCTCCTCGCCGAACCCCGCCCCTGGCCCCGCTCCGACCGCCCACGCCGCGCCGGCGTCTCCGCCTTCGGCATCTCCGGCACCAACGCCCACCTCATCCTCGAACAGGCACCGGAGCAGACGGAACCAGCACGACCGCCCGCCCACGACCGCCCCGTGCCCTGGGTCGTCTGCGGCCACAACGACGCGGCCCTGCGCGACCAGGCCCGCCAACTGGCCGACCACGTCACCGCCCACCCCGAGAGCACCCCCGTCGACATCGGCTGGTCATTGATCAAGAGCCGCTCGCCGCACGACCACCGCGCGGTGGTCACCGGCGACAGCCGCGACCAACTCCTCGGTTCGCTGCGGGCCTTGGCCGACGACGAGCCCGACGCCGGCGTGGTGACGGGCGTGGCCGACACGACCGGCGCGGGAGTCGTGCTGGTCTTCCCCGGGCAGGGCTCGCAGTGGGCCGGGATGGGGGCCCAACTCCTCCACGAGTCGCCGGTGTTCGCCGCCCGTATCGCCGAGTGCGAGCAAGCCCTCGCCCCGCACGTGGACTGGTCGCTGACCGATGTGCTGCGCGGGGACGGGGCGCAGTACGCGCGCGTCGATGTGGTGCAGCCCGCCCTGTGGGCGGTGATGGTGGCGCTGGCCGCCGTATGGGAGGACCACGGCGTCACTCCCGCCGCCGTCATCGGGCATTCCCAGGGCGAGATCGCCGCCGCCTGCGTCGCCGGCGCGCTCTCGCTGGAGGACGCCGCCAAGATCGTCGCCGTCCGCGGCAAAGCCCTGCGCCGCCTCTCCGGTCACGGTGCCATGGCCTCCCTCGCCACCGGAGCCGAGCAGGCCGCCGACCTGCTGGCGGACGCCCCCGCCCTCACCGTCGCCGCCCTCAACAGCCCGGCCACCACGATCATCTCCGGGCCGCCCGACGAGGTCAGGACCGCCGTCACCACCGCCCAGAACGAGGGCATCCGCGCGCGGATCATCGACGTCGACTACGCCTCCCACAGTCCTCAAATCGACGAGATCACCGAGGAGTTGGCCGACACGCTGGCCGGCATCACCCCCGAGTCCGCGAAAGTGACCTTCTATTCGACCGTCACGGCCGCCCCGCAGGACACCTCCGCCCTCGACACCGCCTACTGGATCACCAACCTGCGCCGGCCCGTGCGGTTCGCGGACACCGTCGCCGCCCTGCTCGCCGACGGCTACCGCACCTTCATCGAGGCCAGCCCCCACCCCGTCCTGACCCCGGCCATCGAGGAGTGCGCCGACCACACCGCCACGCCGGCCGTGGTCGTCCCCACCCTCCGCCGCGACCACGACGGCCCCCGCCAGCTCATCCGCTCACTGGCCCAGGCCTTCACCGCGGGCACCCCCGTCGACTGGACCCACCGCTTCCCCGCCGACCCGCCACCGCGCACCGTCCCGCTGCCCACCTACGCCTTCCAGCGGCGGCGCTACTGGCTGGACGCGCCCCTCGTCATCAGCGGCGACCCGGCCGGTCTCGGTCTGGCCGGTGCCGGGCATCCGCTGCTGGGCGCGACGGTGGAGCCCGCGGGTGAGGAGACGTTGCTGCTCACCGGCCGGGTGTCCCAGCAGGCCCCGGCCTGGCTGGCCGAGCACCGGGTGCTGGGCAGCGTGCTGCTGCCCGGCTCCGTCTTCGCGGAACTGGCCCTGTACGCCGCGACCCGCGCCGGCTGCGACCACCTCGCCGAGCTCACCCTGGAGAGCCCGCTGGTGCTGCCCGACGACGGCGCCGTGGACCTTCAGGTGAGCGTCGGGCCGCCGGACGAGAGCGGGCAGCGGCCGGTCGGCGTCCACTCCCGGCCCTCCTCCCGGTACGACGACGAGCCGTCCTGGACGCGGCACGCGACCGGCCTGCTCGCGCCCGAACCGCCCGGCCAGGCGGCCGCCGGCCTCGACGGCGCGTGGCCCCCGCCGGGCGCCGAGCCGGTGATCACGGGCGATCCGTACGACGAACTGGCGGCGCGCGGCCACGAGTACGGCCCGGCGTCGCGGGCGCTGGTCGCCGCGTGGCGGCTCGGCGACGACATCTACGCCGAGGTGGCCCTGCCCGAGGGCGAACGGGACCGGGCCGGCGCGTACGGCATCCATCCCGTCCTCGTCGACGCCACCTTGCACGCCCTGCTGCTGGACGTCGGCACGAGCAGCGAGATCCTGCTGCCGTTCGCGTGGAACGGGCTGCGCCTGCACGCCACCGGCGCCACCTCCCTGCGGGTGCGGATGTCCCGCGAGGCACCGGACCGGCTCTCGCTGACCGCCGCCGATCCGACCGGTGCGCCGGTGATGACCCTGGAGTCGCTGATCGTACGGCCGGGTTCGGCCGAGCAGATCGCCCGGGCCCGCAACGACGACGCGCTCTTCCGGCTGGAGTGGATGCCCCTCGCCGGGTCCGCCACGGTGTCCGGCGAGCGTTACGCGGTGCTCGCCCCCGAGGGCGACGCGCTGGTCCGCGCCCGGCCGGAGGCGCCCGCCTTCCCCGATCTGGACGCGCTGCGCGCGGCCGCGGCGGACGGGGCCGAGCTGCCCGGCACGGTCGTCGCCGTCGCGCCCGTCGCGCCGGAGGGGGACGCTCTGCCGCAGCGGCTGCGCTGGACCGGCGGCGCGCTGCTGTCGTTCCTTCAGGACTGGGTGGGCGACCCCCGCTGCGACGACGCGCGCCTCGTCGTCGTCACGCACCGGGCGGTCGCCGTGCGTCCCGACGATGACGTGGGCGACCTGGCCGCCGCGTCCCTGTGGGGGCTGGTGCGCTGTGCGCAGATCGAGTTCCCGCGCCGGCTGGTCCTGCTCGACGTCGACGGGGAGGACGCCTCCTACCGCGCCGTGGGTGAGGCGCTGGCGTCCGGGGAGCCGCAGGTGGCGCTGCGTGACGGGAGCGCGTTCGTGCCGCGTCTGGTCCGCCACGACCGGCAGGACGAGCCCGCTCCCGCCGCGCCGCTGGATCCGGACGGCACGGTCCTGATCACCGGCGGCACCGGCGGGCTCGGCACGCTGTGTGCGCGCCACCTGGTGACCCGGCACGGTGTGCGCAGGCTGCTGCTGGTCAGCCGCCGCGGGCCCGAGGCGCCCGGAGCCGCCGACCTGGTCGCCGAGTTGGCCGCCCAGGGCGCCGAAGTCACCGTCGCCTCCTGCGACATCGGCGACCGCGCCGCACTGGCCGAGGTGCTGGCGGCCGTGCCCGACCGGCATCCCCTCACCGCCGTCGTGCACGCGGCCGGCATCGTCCGGGACGCCACGCTCCAGTCGATGACGCCGGACCAGCTCGACGCCGTGCTGCGGACCAAGGCCGACGGGGCGGTCCACCTGCACGAGCTGACCAGTGACCTCGACCTGTCGGCGTTCCTGCTGTTCTCCTCGGTCGTGGGTCTGATCGGCGGCGGCGGGCAGGGCTGTTATGCGGCGGCCAACGCCTTCCTCGACGCGTTCGCCCAGCACCGGCACGCCCTGGGCCGCCCCGCCACGTCGCTGGCCTGGGGCATGTGGCAGCAGAGCGAGGGCATGTGGGGCCGGGTCGGCGAGGCGAACCGTGCCCGGCACGCACGTGACGGCCTCGTGGGGATGAGCGTGGAGCAGGGCCTGGCCCTGTTCGACACCGCGCTGGCCGGCGGCCGTCCGCTGCTGGCGCCGGTGCGGCTGGACCTGGCCCAGATCCGCCGCAACGCCGAGACCCACGAGGCGCCGGCGGTGCTGCGTCACCTCATCCGCGGTGTGGCGCTGCGCGCGGGCGGCCCGACCCCGTCGGACCTGCTGCGCCGGCTGGCGGCCCAGTCCGAGGCCGAGCGCGAGCAGACGCTGCTGAACCTGGTGCGCGCCAACGCGGCCCTGGTCCTCGGCCACGACGGCGCCGACACCGTCACCGCCGAACAGCGCTTCCAGGACCTGGGGTTCGACTCGCTGACCGCGATCGAGCTGCGCAACCGTCTGCAGGCCACCACCGGGCTGCGGTTGCCGGCCACGCTCGTCTTCGACCACCGTGACCCGGTGGACCTCGCCCGCCACCTGCTCGGCGAGCTCAAGCTGTCCGAGGCCGATCCGCTGGCCCCGGTGCTGGGCGAGGTCGAGCGGCTGGAACGCTCCCTGCTGGCCGTCGCGGCCCGGGACGGCGCGGCGGCCCAGGAGACGCTGGCCAGGCGGCTGCGGGACACGCTGCTGCGGCTGGAGGCCCACGGGAGCGTCCCGGAGGCGGGCACGGGGACGCAAGGGCAGGAGGCGGAGGCGACCGCGGCCGCGCAGCTGGCGGCGGCCGGCGCCGACGAGCTCTTCGAGTTCATCGACCGTGACCTCGGACGGGGCACGAACAGGGGAGAGACCGTTGGACAGAACGCTGACCAGTGAGCGCGACCGCAAGCGGCTGGCCCTGGACCACTGCCGTCGGGTGAACGCCGGGGACGTGCAGGCGATCCTGGAGTTGTACGGCGACGACGTGGCCTTCGCCGATCCCGTCGGGTGGGAGCGGCAGACCGGCCGGGACGCCCTGCGCGCCCATTTCGAGCAGCGGGTCGCCGCGCACCTGCGGGAGGTTCCCGGCGATCCGGTCGCCGGGCAGGACGGCGCGCACACCCTGCTTCCCGTCACCGCCGTCATGGACTACCTCCCCCTCGGCCCGGTCTTCGCCGAGCGGGGCTGGCTGGTGCCGCCCCCCGACCCGGCCGGCAAGCGGCTGCGGCTCACCTACATGCGGCTGCTGCGGGTCGACGAGGCCGGCCTCATCCGCGAGGCGCAGACGTTCTGGGGGACATCCGATCTCGAAGTGACCGGCTGACCCGTCCGGGCCGGCCGACTCGTCCTGGAGGTGCTCATGCCCGACGAGGCCTTTCGCAAGGCGACGTCCGTGCAGTATGCCGAACGGCTGAACGCGGGCGACGTGGAGAGCGTCCTCGCCCTGTTCACCGACGACGTGGTCTTCGAGGACCCGGTGGGAGGGACGCCGACGGTGGGCAAGGAGGCCCTGCGCCGGCACCTGGTCATGTCCGTGGAGCACCAGGTCCACGAGACGCCCCAGATATCGGTGACGTCCATGTGCGACCGGTTCGTCGTCACGTCCAGCAAGGTGGTCCTGCGCAGCCCGACGGTGATGAAGTTGCACATCATCGGGATCGTGGAGTTCAACGAGGAGGGCCTGGGCTTCCACGTCCGGGCGTTCTGGGGCATGACCGATCTGACGCTGGGCGACGCGCCCGCCGGGCAGCCGCGGGACGTCGCCGTGTGATCAGGCGCCCAGCTCGCGGTCGATCAGCGTGAACAGCTCGTCGGCGGTCGCCCCCGCCAGCTCCGCCTCGTCCTCCGGGTCGGGACCGGCGGCGGGGGCGTCCGCGTACGTCCACAGCAGCTCCTGCAGCCGGTCGACCAGGCCGGCGCGCCGTGCCTCCTCCGGCGGCACACCGGCCAGCGCCGCCTCCAGGTCGTCCAGGCGGGCCAGCGCCGGGGACGCCGCTCCGGCGTCCTGCGGCAGCACCTCCTCCAGCAGCCACTGCGCCAGGGCGTCGGGGCGCGGCCGGTCGAACACCAGCGTCGAGGGCAGCCGCAGCCCGGTCGCGGCGCGCAGCCGGTTGCGCAGCTCGACGGCGGTCAGCGAGTCGAAGCCCAGGTCGGTGAACGGACGCTGCGGGTCCACCTCTTGGGCGTCCGCGTACCGCAGCACGGCCGCCACGTGCGAGCGTACGAGCGTCAGGAGCACGGCGTGCCGTTCGGCCCGGGGGCGTGCCGCGAGCTGCCGGCGCAGCGCCTCGGTCGTCTCCGCGGCGTCGTCGTCGGTCTCCGGCTCGACGCGCAGCACCGCTGTCGCCGCGGGTATCTGGTCGAACAATCGGGTCCGCCGGGCCAGCGCGAACAGGGGCGCGAACCGCTGCCACCGGATGTCGGCGATGACGACGGACGGATCGTCCCGGCGCAGGACCTGGTGCAGCGCGGCGAACGCCAGCCGGGGGTCCAGGGGCGCCAGCCCCTGCCGCCGCGCGTTGTCCAGGTGAGGTCGCGACGCCCCTTCGTCGTCGGGTACGTCCCACAGGCTCCAGGCCACGGTGATGGCGTGCGTTCCCTCGGCGCGGCGGCGCTGGGCGAGGGCGTCCAGGAAGGCGCCGGCGGCCGCGTGGGCGCCGTGGTCCCGGCCGCCCCAGACGGCGGCGACCGAGGTGAAGTAGACGACGGTGGCCCCGGGTCGCAGGCCGCAGTTCCGCTCGGCCTCGCGGACGCCGTCCAGGCCGGCGTGGATCGCCTCGGCCAGCGCCGCCGGGGTGGTCTCGGCGAGCGGCGCCAGCGTGCCGGGCGGTCCGGCGTGGACGAGGGTGGCGATGCCGGCGTCGGTGCCGACCGAGTCCACAATGGTGACGCCCGGCGGCGGCTCGGCGGCCGATGTCCCGGCGGGAGCGAGGATCTGTACGCGCTCGGCGCCCCGTTCCACCAGCCAGCGGGCGACCCACCGGGCCGGCCCGTCCAGCGCGCCGGTGACGAGGACGGGACCGCGCGGGCGCCAGTCGCGGTGCGGTTGATCGTTTCCGAGCGGGTCCTCGACCAGGCGGCGTGCGAAGACACCGGCCGGGCGCAGGGCCAGTTCGTCCTCGCCGTCCTCGCGGGTGAGCGCGGCGCGCAGCTGCTCCGCGTCGAGGTGGCGCGGCGTGGCCGGCAGGTCCAGCAGCCCGCCCCAGACCGCCGGGTGTTCGAAGGCCGCGGCCCGGCCGAGCCCCCACGCCTGCGCCTGAAGGGGACGCTGCGGGCCGCCGTCGCCGCCGAGCGAGACGGCGCCGTGCGTCAGGACCCGCAGCGGCGCGCGGATTCCGGCGTCGAGCAGGGCCTGGAGCAGGGTGAGGGTGCCCGCGAGCCCGGGGTAGCCGTCGTCGTCCGCGTCTCCCTCGTCGAGGGCGAGGAGCGAGAGCACCCGCGCGGGCGCCGGCTCCGCCCGGAGGGTGGCGGTGAGGTCGGCCCGCGGCGTGAGCGGGTCGATGACGAGGTGTCGTAGCGGAGAACCGCCCGTCTCCAGCGCGGCCGCGCAGGTGCGGGCCCACTCCTCGGCAACGCCCGTCGGCCGGACCACGAGCCAGGCTCCGCCCGGTGCGCGGTCGCCGGGCGCGGACGCGGCCGGCCGCCACTCGATCCGGTGGCGCCAGGAGTCGACCGCGGACAGCTCCCGGCGCTCCCGCCGCCACCGGGACAGGACCGGCATGAGCGTGGCGAGGGAGGTCTGCTCGTGGTCGGCCTCGGTGATCCCGAGCGTCCCGGCGGCCTCCGTCACGTCCTCCTGCTCGACGGCCGTCCAGAACCTCGCTTCCGCCTCGTCCTGCGGTCCGGCCGCCGCGGGTGAGCGTGTGACGTCCGGAAGCCAGTACCGCTGGTGCTGGAAGGGGTAGGTGGGCAGGTCGGTGGTGCGGGGCGGGGGGTCGTCGGGGTGGCGGGGGTGCCAGTCGACGCGGACGCCGGCGGTCCAGGCCCGGGCGAGCGCGTGGGTGAGCTGGGCCTGGTCGTCGCGGTCGCGGCGCAGGGTGGGGACGACGGCGGCGGGGGTGCCGGCGTGGTCGGCGCACTCCTCGACGGCCGGGGTGAGGACGGGGTGGGGCCCGGCCTCGACGAACACCCGGTGACCGGCGGCGAGCAGGGCGGTGACGGTGTCGGCGAAGCGGACGGGCCGGCGCAGGTTGCGCACCCAGTAGGAGGTGTCGAGGGCCGCGGTGTCGCAGGGGGCGGCGGTGACGGTGGAGTAGAACGCCGTGCGCGCCGCCCGGGGTGTGATGCGGGCCAGGGCGTCGGTGAGTTCGTCGGTGATGCGGTCGACCTGGGGGCTGTGGGAGGCGTAGTCCACGTCGATCACCCGGGCCCGCAGTCCCTGCTCCCCGGCGGCGGCGACGACCGCCGTGACCTGGGCGGTGGGGCCGGAGACGATCACGGCCGACGGACTGTTGACCGCGGCGACGGTCACGTCCTCGGCGCCGGCCAGCAGCCGGGCGGCCTGCTGCTCGTCCGTCAGCAGGGAGGCCATGGTGCCGTGGCCGGACAGGGCGCGCAGGGCCCGGCCGCGCAGGGCGACGATCTTCGCGGCGTCCTCCAGGGACAGCGCTCCCGCCACGCAGGCGGCGGCGATCTCGCCCTGGGAGTGCCCGATCACCGCGGCGGGGCGCACGCCGTGGTGCTCCCAGACCGCGGCGAGCGACACCATCACCGCCCACAGCGCGGGCTGCACCACGTCCACGCGCGCGTACTCCCTCCCGTCCCCGCGCAGGACGTCGGTGAGCGACCAGTCCACGTGCGGGGCGAGGGCCTGCTCGCACGCGGCGATACGGGCGGCGAACACCGGCGACTCGTCGAGGAGTTGGGCCCCCATCCCGGCCCACTGCGAGCCCTGCCCGGGGAACATCAGCACCGGTCCGACCCCGCCCGGGTCCGCCAGGCCGGCGGTCACCTCCGGGTGCGGGCCACCGTCGGCGAGCGCTCGCAGGCCGGCGAGCCGGTCCTCCCGGCCGGCGCCGGTCACCACCGCCCGGTGCTCGAAGGCGGTGCGCGTCCGGAGCAGGGACCAGCCCACCTCGGCCGCCGTCGGTTCGGGGTGGGCCGCGAGGTGTTCGGCGAGTTGCCCTGCCCGCGCCCGCAGCGCCGGCGCCGACTTCGCCGACAGCACCCACGGCACCGCGTCCCCGGGCTCCGGTGCCGGTTCCGTCGTCTCCCGCGGGGCCTCCTCCACGATCAGGTGGGCGTTCGTGCCGGAGATGCCGAAGGACGACACGCCCGCCCGCCGCGGACGGCCCGTCTCGGGCCAGGGGACGGGCTTCGCCAGCGGCCGTACGTGTCCGGAGGTCCAGTCGACGTGCGGTGACGGCTCGTCGATGTGCAGCGAGGCGGGCAGCGTTGCGTGCCGCATCGCCATCACCATCTTGATCACCCCGGCCACCCCGGCGGCCGCCTGCGTGTGCCCGATGTTCGACTTCACCGACCCGATCCACAACGGCCGGTCCGCGCCACGCTCCTTGCCGTACGTCTCCAGCAGCGCCTGCGCCTCGATCGGATCGCCCAGCGTCGTCCCCGTACCGTGCGCCTCCACCGCGTCCACCTCGGACGCCTTGACCCGGGCGTCCTCCAGGGCACGCCGGATCACCCGCCGCTGCGCGGTCTCGCTGGGCGCGGTGAGCCCGTTGCTCGCGCCGTCCTGGTTGACCGCGCTGCCCCGCACCAGCGCCAGCACCGGGTGCCCGTTGCGCCGCGCGTCCGACAGCCGCTCCAGCAGGACCAGGCCGACGCCCTCGGAGAAGCCCGTGCCGTCCGCCGTCGCCGCGAACGCCTTGCAGCGGCCGTCCGGGGCCAGGCCGCGCTGCCGTGAGAACTCCACGAACGCGCCGGGCGTCGCCAGCACGGTGACGCCTCCGGCCAGGGCGAGTTCGCACTCGTCCCGCAGCAGCGCGGCGCAGGCCAGGTGGACGGCGACCAGCGACGAGGAGCACGCCGTGTCCACCGTCACCGCCGGCCCCTGAAGACCGAGCGTGTAGGCGACCCGGCCGGAGACGACGCTGGCGAGGCTGCCGGTGGCGATGTAGCCCTCCACCTCGCCGGGCGCGCCGACGCCCGCGTGGTAGTCCTGGCTGGAGATGCCGGCGAAGACTCCGGTGTCGCTGCCCCGGAGGGTGTCCGGGTCGATGCGGGCCGCTTCCAGCAGTTCCCACGCGGTTTCCAGCAGCACGCGCTGCTGCGGTTCCATGGCCAGGGCCTCTCGGGGGCTGATCCCGAAGAACGCGGCGTCGAACCCGGTGGCGTCGGCGAGGAACCCGCCGTGCCGCACGTAACTGGTGCCGGGGTGGCCGGGGTCCGGGTGGAACAGCCGGTCCAGGTCCCAGCCGCGGTCGGCCGGGAACGCGTCGATCGCGTCCCGCCCCGCGGACACCAGCTCCCACAGGTCCTCGGGGGAGCCCACCCCGCCGGGGAGGCGGCAGGCCATGCTCACCACGGCCAGCGGCTCCCGGGACCGCTCCTCGACCTCGCGCAGGCGCCGGCGGGTCCTGCCGAGATCCACGGTGACGCGCTTGAGGTACTCGCGGAGTTTGTCTTCGGTGGACATCAGTCCCCATCGCCGTCGGAGGAGCCCAGTTCCCGGTCTATGAGCGCGAACATCTCGTCGTCGGACGCGGCCTCCAGCCCTTCGCCGTCGACGGCGGTGACGCCGTCACCGGATGCGCCCAGCCGCCACAGCAGGGACTCCAGGCGTTTCGCCAGCCGGGTGCGGGTGTCCCCGTCCGGCGCGAACCGCTCGATCACCGCTTCCAGCTTGTCCACCTCGCCGAAGACGGGGGCCGACGGGTCCGCCTCGGCGGGCACCAGCCGTTCGCGCAGGTGACCGGCGATGGCCGCCGGGGAGGGGTAGGTGAAGGCGAGCGCGGGAGGCAGCCGCAGCCCGGTGGCCGCCGTCAGCCGGTTGCGCAGTTCCACGGCGGTCAGCGAGTCGAACCCCAGGTCCTTGAGCTGGGTGTCGGCCCGCAGCGTGTCCGCCTCGGCGTGCCCGAGCACGGCCGCCGCGTGCGTGCGTACGAGGCCGAGCAGCAGGGAGTGCTGGTCCTCGGGGCTCAGACCGGCGAGTTGCCCGGCCCAGTCGATGCGCCGGTGCCCGTTCGCGGCGGCCCGGCCGGAGTCACCGCCGGCCGAGCCCAGGGCGCGCAGCAGCGGCGGCAGGGTGTCCGCGGCCCGGCCGGTGACGTTCAGGTCGGCCGCGACGAGGTGCGCCGCCCCGTGACCGTACGCGGCGTCGAGCAGCGCCAGTCCCTGCTTGTCGCCGAGCGGGGTGATGCCGCTGCTGCGCATGCGGTGCAGGTCGGTGTCGCTCATCTCGCCGGTGATGCCGCTGGCGGACTCCCACAGCCCCCATCCGATGGACTGTCCCGGCAGTCCGGCCGCACGGCGCCGGAGCATCAGGGCGTCGCAGTAGGCGTTGGCGGCGGCGTAGTTGGCCTGGCCGGGGCTGCCCGAGGTGGCCGCCGCGGACGAGAACACCGTGAAGAAGCTCAGGCGTGTCCCGGCCATCGCGGCGTCCAGGTGGGCCGCGCCACCGGCCTTGACCCGCCAGACAGCGGCGAGTTGTTGCGCGGTCAGGTCGGTGACCAGGCCGTCGTCGATGACGCCGGCCGCGTGGATCACCCCGGTCAGCGGATGCGCCGGATCGATCCCCGCCACCAGATCCCGCACCGCCGCCGGATCGCCGACGTCGGCCGCCACGACCGTGACCCGGGCCGCCAGGCGCTCGGCCAGCTCCGCCGCGCCCGGTGCCCGGGGCCCGCGGCGGCTGACCAGCACCAGGTGCCGCGCCCCCCAGTCCCGGACCAGGTGCTCGGCGACCAGGGCCCCGAGGACCCCGGTGCCGCCGGTGATGAGGACGGTGCCGTCGGGGTCGAACGCGGCGGGGACGTCCAGGACCAGTTTGCCGGTGTGGCGTGCCTGGCTCATGAACCGCAGCGCCTCGCGCGCCCGGTCCAGCGGCCACGCCTGCACGGGCAGCGGCCGCAGCCGCCCGGCGACGAACAGCTCGCGCAGCTCGGCCAGCATCGACGCGATCCGCTCCGGGGGCACGTCACCGGCCAGGTCGAACGCCCGGTACCAGACGTCCGGCTCCTGCCGGATGTCGGTCTTGCCCAGCTCCACGAACCGGCCGCCGCCGGTCAGCAGCCGCAGCGACGCGTCGGTGAACTCCCCGGCCAGGCTGTTGAGTACGACGTCCACGCCCCGGCCCTCGGTGGCCGCCCGGAACCCCGCCTCGAACTCCAGGTCCCGGGAGGAGGCGCGGTGCGCCGCGTCGATCCCCATCTCCTCCAGCACGGCCTGCTTGGCGGGACCGGCGGTGGCGAACACCGTGGCCCCCAGGTGCCGGGCGATCTGCACCGCGGCCCGGCCGACACCGCCGGTGGCCGCGTGCACCAGCACCGACTCGCCCGGCTTGACGCCGGCCAGGTCCACCAGCGCGTACCAGGCCGTCAGGAAGGCCACCGCGATGCCGGCCGCGTCCCGGAAGTCCCAGTCTTCGGGTACGGCGACCAGGGACCGCGCGTCCGCGACCGCCACCGGGCCGAACGCCCCGCCGAACAGGCCCATCACCCGGTCGCCGACCGCGACGCCGGTGACCCCCGCTCCGACCTCGGTCACCACTCCGGCGCCCTCGCCGCCGATGCCGCCGTGCCCCGGCACCATGCCCAGCGCGATCAGCACGTCCCGGAAGTTGATCCCGGCCGCGCGGACGTCGATGCGCACCTGCCCGGCGGCGAGCGGTTCGAGCACCTCGGGACACGCCTCGACCGACACGTCCTCCAGCGTCGTGGCGTCCGCCGCGGTCAGCCGCCACGCCCGCTCCCCCGCCCGGCCCGTGAGGTGCGGGGAGGCGCCGCACCGCGTCAGACGCGGTACGAGCACCCGGCCGTCACGTATCGCCACCTGCGGTTCCACCGCGTACCGGACCGCCTCGCCGGGATCGGCTCCCTCGTCGAGGTCGACCAGGACGAACCGGTCGGGGTGCTCCAGTTGCGCGCACCGCACCAGACCCCACACGGCCGCCGCGTCCGGGGCCGGATCCTCGCCGACCGCCCCGCGCGTGACGATCGCCAGCCGTCGGTCGTCGGCGCCGGAGCCCGCCAGCCAGTCCTGCACGCGGCGCAGCGCCTCGTCCGCCGTGCCCGCCTCGGCCACCACGAACTCGTCGGCGGACACGGCGACCGGATCGGCGACCGGCGTCCACTCCACCGCGAACAGACCGTCCGTGCCGCGCGTACGGAACTGCCCTGGGTCGACGGGGCGCATCACCAGGTGCTCCACGCCGAGGACGGGGGACCCGGCGGCGTCGGTCACCGTCACGCCGAGCCCGTCCGAACCGACCGGGGACAGCCTGACGCGGGCGCTCGTCACACCCCGCGCCCACACGGAGACCCCGCTCCAGGCGAAGGGGAGGTACACGCCGTCGCCGCCGGCCGCCCCGGCGAGCAGCGCCGGGTGCAGGGCGGCGTCGAGCAGCGCCGGGTGGAGGCCGAATCCGGCCGCTTCTCCGGCCTCCTCGGGCAGCACGACCTCCGCCAGCAGGTCCGCGCCGTGCCGCCAGGCCGCCCGCAGGCCCTGGAAGGCGGGCCCGTACGCGTAACCGGCGGCCGCGACACGCTCATAGAAGCCGTCCACCGTCATCGGTTCGGCGCCGGCCGGGGGCCACTGGCCGCCCAGCAGTGCCGCCGTGCCGGCGGGTTCCGGTGTCAGGAGGCCCTCGGCGTGGCAGACCCATCCGGCCTCGGAACGGGAGTGGATCCGCACCGGCCTGCGGCCGTCGTCCTCCGCCGGGTCCACCACGACCTGTACGGGCAGGCCGCCGGAGGCGGGCAGCGGCAACGGCGCCCGCAGGGTCAGCTCCTCCACGCCGGCGCAGCCCACTTCGTCGGCTGCCCGCAGGGCCCACTCGACGAGGACGGTGCCCGGGACGAGGACGGTGCCGAGGACGCGGTGCTGGTCGAGCCAGCCGTCGCCGCCGGCTCCCGGCAGCCGTCCGGTCAGCACGTGCGTGTCGGAGTCCGCCAGCCGGATCGCCGCGCCGAGGAGGGGATGCCGGGCCGGGTCCAGGCCGAGGCCGACGGGGTCGCCCGCGCCCGCCCGGGCGGCGGCCAGCCAGTAGGTGCGGCCCTGGAAGGGGTAGGTGGGCAGGTCGACGACGCGGGGCGGGGGGTCGGTCGGGAACCAGGGGCTCCAGTCCACGTCCAGTCCGCCCGCGTGCAGTTGTCCCAGGGCCTGTCCGAAGGCGACGGCGTCGGGGAGGCCGCCGTCCAGCACGGCCGCCGTCCGCGCGTCCTCCGCGCTGTGGACGGCCGCCGTGGCCAGAACCGGGTCGGGGCCAAGCTCCAGGAAGGTTCCGGCCCGGTCCGCGAGGGAAGCGACGGCCTGGTGGAAGCGGACCGGTTCGCGCACCTGCCGTACCCAGTAGCCGGGCGTGGCGACCTGCTGCTGGTCGGTCCGTCCGGTCAGCGTGCTGACGAACGGGATGGCCGGCTCGCGGAACGCGAGGCCGCCGACGGCCGCCGCGAAGTCGTCCAGCATCGGGTCCATGAGCGCCGAGTGGAAGGCGTGGCTGACGCTCAGCCTCTTGATCTTACGTCCCCGCCCTGACCACTCCGCCTCGACGCGGGCCACGAGGTCGTGCGGACCCGACACCACGGCGGAGTCGGCGGTGTTCAGCGTGGCGACGCTCACCCCGTCGGGCAGGGTGCCGTCGAGCTCCGACGCTTCCGCCTGGATCGCGGCCATGGCGCCGCCCGCCGGGAGCCGACCCATCAGCGTGGCCCGCGCGGCCACCAGACGGCAGGCCTCAGGCAGTTCGAACACCCCCGCCACATACGCGGCGGCCACCTCACCGATCGAATGCCCGACCACCACCGCAGGGGACACCCCCATCGACGTCAACAAACGGGCCATGGCCACCTGAAGAGCGAAAAGCCCACTCTGCGCATAGGTGGTGTGATCCAGCACCTCACCCGGACCCTCGAACACCACCTGCCGCAACGAACGTCCAAGATACGGATCCAGCAGCGCGCACACCCCGTCGAACGCCTCGGCGAACACCGGGAACCGCGCATACAACCCCGCACCCATCCCCACCCGCTGACTGCCCTGACCACTGAACAACCACACCAACTCGCCCACCGCCGCACCCACCGCAACGGCACCCTCCAGCGCCCCCACCAACTCCGCACACGACGACCCCACCGCCACCAACCGGCGCTCCATCAACGACCGCGACCGCAACAGCGACCACCCCACCTCAACCGCCGACAACCCCCTCCCAGAGCCGACCAACTCACCCAGCCGACGCACCTGTTCCCCCAGCGCCGCCTCATCGCGCGCCGACACCACCCACGGCACCACCCCTTCGGGTTCCGGCGCCGGTTTCGGTGCCTCCTGCGGGACTTCCTCCACGATCACGTGCGCGTTGGTCCCGGACGCGCCGAAGGAGGAGATCCCGGCCCGGCGCGGACGGCCCGGCGCGGGCCACGTCTGCGGCTCCGTCAGCAGCCGTAGGTGTCCGGAGGTCCAGTCGACGTGCGGTGACGGCTCGTCGATGTGCAGCGAGGCGGGCAGCGTTGCGTGCCGCATCGCCATCACCATCTTGATCACCCCGGCTACCCCGGCGGCCGCCTGCGTGTGCCCGATGTTCGACTTCACCGACCCGATCCACAACGGCCGGTCCGCGCCACGCTCCTTGCCGTACGTCTCCAGCAGCGCCTGCGCCTCGATCGGATCGCCCAGCGTCGTCCCCGTACCGTGCGCCTCCACCGCGTCCACCTCGGACGCCTTGAGGCCGGCGGACGCGAGGGCCGCCCCGATCACCCGTTCCTGCGAGGGGCCGTTCGGCGCGGTGAAGCCGTTGCTCGCGCCGTCCTGGTTGACCGCGCTGCCCCGCACCAGCGCCAGCACCCGGTGCCCGTTGCGCCGCGCGTCCGACAACCGCTCCAACAGCACCACACCGACACCCTCACCCCACCCCGTACCGTCCGCCGAAGCCGAGAACGACTTGCACCGGCCATCCGACGCCAGCCCCCGCTGCCGGGAGAACCCGGGGAAGAGTCCGGGCGTCGCCATCACGGTGACGCCACCAGCGAGGGCGAGATCGCACTCGCCCTGTCGCAGCGCGTGGCAGGCCAGGTGGAGGGCGACCAGCGACGAGGAGCACGCCGTGTCCACCGTCACCGCCGGCCCCTCCAGACCGAGCGTGTAGGCGACCCGGCCGGGGATCGCGCTGCCCATCCCGGGCATCACGTAGCCCTCCAGCCGCGCGTCCTCGTCGGCCGCGCCGTGGGCGTAGTCGTGGTACATGACGCCGGTGTAGATGCCGGTCGGCGTGCCCCGCAGCGCCTCCGGGGGGATGCCGGCGCGTTCGAGCGCCTCCCAGGTGACCTCCAGCAGCAGCCGCTGCTGCGGATCGGCGGCCAGCGCCTCACGGGGGCTGATGCCGAAGAACGCGGCGTCGAACTCCCCCGCGTCGTAGAGGAATCCGCCTTCGCGGGTGGCGCTGGCGCCGGGCTGGTCGGGATTCGGGGCGAAGAGCCGTTCCAGGTCCCAGCCGCGGTTGTCCGGGAACCGGCCGATGGCGTCCCGTCCCGTGGACACCAGCTCCCACAGGTCCTCCGGCGACCGCACCTCGCCCGGATAGCGGCAGGCCATCGCCACGATCGCGACCGGATCGGTGGCCCGCACGGCCGCCCGGGCGGGCACGGTCCGCGTCGTCTCGCCGTCCAGCCGCGCGGTCAGGTACCGGGCCAGCGACCGCGGGGTGGGATGGTCGAAGGCGAGCGTGGTCGGCAGGCGCAGCCCGGTCGCCGCGGCGAGCCGGTTGCGCAGCTCCAGCACCGTCAGCGAGGTGAACCCGAGCCCGTCGAAGTTGGTGTCCGCGGGCACCTCGTCCGGGGAGGCGTGGCCGAGGACGTCGGCGACGTGCCGGCGCACGATGTCCACGACGACGTCGGCGCGGGCGTCGGCGTCCAGTCCCGCCAGCCGTGCGGCCAGGGCGGGCGCACCGGCGTCCGCCGCCGCCCGGCGCCGGGTGCGCCCGGCGAGGTGGCGCAGCGCCGGGGGCAGTTCGTCGGCTGTCATGCCGGCGACGCTGACGTCGGCGGCCACCACTCCGGCCCGGTCCAGGCGCTGGGCGGCGTCGAGCAGTGCCAGGCCGCGTTCGGCCGACAGCGGACGCACCCCGCGCAGCCGGGCCAGGTCGGCGGTGGTGAGGTTGGCGGCCATGCCGCTGTCGCCCGCCCACAGGCCCCAGGCCACGGCCATGCCGGGCAGGCCGTGGGCGCGGCGGTGGGCCGTCAGCGCGTCGCAGAACGCGTTGGCCGCCGCGTAACCGGCCTGTCCGGCGCTGCCGATGACTCCGGCGGCCGAGGAGAAGACCCAGAAGGACCGCAGCGGCAGGTCTCGGGTCAGGACGTGGAGGTTCCAGGCGCCTCGGGCCTTGGGACCCCAGACGCGCTCCAGGCGTTCCGGGTCGTGCGAGGTGAGGATCGCGTCGTCGAGCGTGCCGGCCGCGTGGACGACCGCGGTGAGGGGGTGCTCGGCCGGGACGCACGCGAGCGCCTGTGCCAGCGCTGCCCGGTCGGCGACGTCGGCGGACACCACGTCGACCTGTGCGCCGGCCGCGGTCAGGCGCTCGCGGAGTTCCGCCGCGCCGGGTGCCTGCGCGCCCCGGCGGGACAGCAGCAGCAGGCGGCGCACGCCGTGCCGCCGGATCAGGTGCTCGGCCACCAGTCCGCCGATCATGCCGGTGCCGCCGGTCACCAGGGTGGTGCCGTCGGCGGCGGGCGCGGTGCCGGGCTCCTCGCCGGGGTCGCCCGCGGCCGGGGTGAGACGGGGGACCAGCACCTGGCCGCCGTACAGCTTGACCTGTTCCTCGCCGGTGCCGAGGGCCCGCCGGACGGCGTCCACCATGGCGGTGCCAGTCGCGTCGGTGCCGGTTACGCCGGTGTCGGTTACGTCGTTCGCGTTCACGTCGGCGGTGTCCACGAGGGCGAAGCGGCCCGGGTGCTCGGCCTGCGCGCTGCGGACCAGTCCCCACACCCCGGCCTCGGCGAGGCCGCCTCGGGTGAGGAAGGCCAGCCGCACATCCGTCAACTCCGGTTCGGCCAGCCACGCCTTGACCGTGTCGAGCACGCGTTCCACCGTGGCCCGTCCGTCGTCGGCGGCGTCGGCGCCCCCGGGCCCGCGCACCTCGGCCAGCATCACGGAGCGGGGCACAGGCCCGGCCCGCAGCGCCGTTCGCACCAGTTCCGGGCCCACCGGCTCGGGTCCCAGCACCGCGAGGGGTTCCGCATCGCCCCCGGCCGGGGACACCGGCGTCCAGTCCAGGGTGTACAGGCCGTTCGCGGTGCCCCGCACAGCGGTCGTGAACCGGCGGCCGTCCACCGGTCGCATCCACAACTCCGCCACGCGCAGCACCGTCTGGCCGGCCGGATCGGTCACCTCCAGGCGCAGCGTCCGCCTGTCCCGGTCCTCCTGCGGCGAGAGGCGTACGTGTACGGTCGTGGCCCCGACGGCGTGGAGCGACACGCCGTTCCAGACGAAGGGGACCCAGAGCCGCCCCGCTTCGGAGCCGTCGTTGGGACCGTCGGCGAGCAGCGCCGGGTGCAGTGCGGCGTCGAGCAGCACCGGATGGATGCCGAACCCGTCCTCGTCCCCGGCCGCCTTGGGCAGTTCCAGCTCCGCCAGCAGGTCGTCCCCGTCCCGCCAGGCCGCGCGCACCGCTCGGAAGGCGGGGCCGTACGCGTATCCGGCCCGCGCGGCCCGCTCGTATAACTCCGCGGTCTCCAGCGGTTCGGCCCCCGGCGGAGGCCATGCCTGTGCCGGTACGTCGGCGGGCTCGGCGTGCGGGCCGAGGGTCCCGGAGGCGTGCGCCTCCCACGCGTCGCCGGCCTGCTCGTCCTCCGGCTGCGAGTAGATGTGCAGGTCTCTGCGGCCGTCTTCGTCGGCGGCACCGACCACCACCTGGACGCGGACCCCACCCGTGCGCGGAAGGACGAGCGGTGCCCGCAGGGTGAGGTCGTCGACGGCCGCGCAGCCGACGCCGTCGGCGGCCCGCAGCGCCCATTCGACGAGGACCGCGCCGGCCGCCACCGGGGTCCCGGAGACGACGTGGTCGTTCAGCCAGGAGCCGGTCGAGCCGTTGAGCCGGCCGGTCAGCAGGAAGGTGTCACCGCCCGCCGGCTTCACGGCCGCACCGAGCAGGGGGTGTTCGGCCGGGCTGAGCCCGAGGGCCGCCGCGTCCTGGTCCTGCTGCCAGCCGGACGGCCAGTACCGCTGGTGCTGGAAGGGGTAGGTCGGCAGGTCGACGAGGCGGGGCGGCGGTTCGGTCGGGAACCAGGGGCTCCAGTCCACGTCGGTCCCGCCGGCGTGGAGGTGTCCGAGCGCGCGTCCGAAGGCGAGGGTGTCGGGGTGCCGCCCGTCGAGCACGGCCAGGGCGTCGGCGTCCCCGACGGTGTGCTGCGCGGCGGTGGCCAGCACCGGGTCGGGGCCGAGTTCCAGGAAGGTTCCGGCCCGGTCCGCGAGGGAGGCGACGGCCTGGTGGAAGCGGACCGGTTCGCGCACCTGCCGTACCCAGTAGCCGGGCGTGGCGACCTGCTGCTGGTCGGTCCGTCCGGTCAGCGTGCTGACGAACGGGATGGCCGGCTCGCGGAACGCGAGGTCGCCGACGGCCGCCGCGAAGTCGTCCAGCATCGGGTCCATGAGCGCCGAGTGGAAGGCGTGGCTGACGCTGAGTTTCCTGGTCTTGCGGCCCCGGCCGCGCCACTCGGCCTCAGCCTGCGCCACGAGGTCGGCCGGGCCGGAGATCACCGTGCTGTTCGGCGCGTTGAGGGCGGCCACGCCGACGCCGTCGGGCAGGGTGCCGTCGAGTTCCGACGCTTCCGCCTGGATCGCGGCCATGGCGCCGCCCGCCGGGAGCCGACCCATCAGCGTGGCCCGCGCGGCCACCAGACGGCAGGCCTCGGGCAGTTCGAACACCCCCGCCACATACGCGGCGGCCACCTCACCGATCGAATGCCCGACCACCACCGCAGGGGACACACCCATCGACGTCAACAAACGGGCCATGGCCACCTGAAGAGCGAACAGCCCACTCTGCGCATAGGTGGTGTGATCCAGCACCTCACCCGGACCCTCGAACACCACCTGCCGCAACGAACGTCCAAGATACGGATCCAGCAGCGCGCACACCCCGTCGAACGCCTCGGCGAACACCGGGAACCGCGCATACAACCCCGCACCCATCCCCACCCGCTGACTGCCCTGACCACTGAACAACCACACCAACTCGCCCACCGCCGCACCCACCGCAACGGCACCCTCCAGGGCCCCCACCAACTCCGCACACGACGACCCCACCGCCACCAACCGGCGCTCCATCAACGACCGCGACCGCAACAGCGACCACCCCACCTCAACCGCCGACAACCCCCTCCCAGAGCCGACCAACTCACCCAGCCGACGCACCTGATCCCGCAACGCCTTCGGGTCCCGGGCGGACACCACCCACGGCACCGCATCGCCTGACGGGGAGGGCTCGTAGGGTGGCTCCTCGTCGGCCTGCTCCACGATGACGTGCGCGTTCGTGCCCGAGATGCCGAACGAGGAGATCGCCGCCCGGCGCGGTCGGCCCGTGCGCGGCCACGCGCGGGCCTCGGTCAGCAGCCGTACCGTGCCGGCGGACCAGTCCACGTGTGGGGTGGGGTCGTCGGCGTGCAGGGTGGCGGGGAGCCCGCCGTGCCGGACAGCCATGATCATCTTGATCAGGCCGGCGACGCCGGCGGCGCCCTGGGTGTGTCCGATGTTGGACTTGACCGATCCGAGCCACAGCGGGTGCTCCGGCGACCGGTCGCGCCCGTAGGTCGCCAGCAGCGCGTCGGCCTCGATCGGGTCGCCGAGCGGGGTGCCCGTGCCGTGCGCCTCCACGGCGTCCACCTCGGAGGCGGCCAGGCGCGCGTTCGCCAGCGCCTGCCGGATCACCCGCTGCTGTGAGGGGCCGTTCGGCGCGGTGAAGCCGTTGCTCGCGCCGTCCTGGTTGACCGCGCTGCCCCGCACCAGCGCCAGCACCCGGTGCCCGTTGCGCCGCGCGTCCGACAACCGCTCCAACAGCACCACACCGACACCCTCACCCCACCCCGTACCGTCCGCCGAAGCCGAGAACGACTTGCACCGGCCATCCGGGGCAAGGCCACGCTGCCGGGAGAACCCGGTGAACACTTCGGGCGTCGCCATCACCGTCACGCCGCCGGCCAGGGCGAGCGTGCAGTCGCTCTGGCGCAGGGCCTGGGCCGCGAGGTGGATCGCCACCAGGGACGACGAGCATGCCGTCTCCACCGTCAGGGCGGGGCCTTCCAGCCCGAGCGTGTAGGCGATGCGGCCCGAGAGAACGCTCGGCGCGTTCCCCGCGTAGCCTTCGATCGCCTCCTTGCCGCGTACGCCGTCGCCGGTGGTCGCCGTTCCGACGTACACGCCGGTCGTGCTGCCCTTGAGCGAGGCGGGATCGATCCCGGCCCGCTCAAGAGCCTCCCACGTCGTCTCCAGCAGCACCCGTTGCTGGGGGTGGGCGTCGAGCGCTTCGCGCGGGCTGATGCCGAAGAACGCGGCGTCGAACTGGTCGGCGCCGTCGAGGAAACCGCCTTCGCGGACGTAGCAGGTGCCGGGGTGGTCAGGGTCCGGGTGGTAGAGGTTCTCCAGGTCCCAGCCGCGGTTCTCCGGGAACCGGGCGATCGCGTCCCGTCCCGAGGACACCAGCTCCCACAGGTCCTCCGGCGAGCGCACGCCGCCGGGGAAGCGGCAGGCCATGCCGACCACGGCCACCGGCTCGGTGTGCTGTTCCTCGACCTCCTGCAGCCGCTGCCGCGTGTCGTGCAGATCCGCCGCAACCCGCTTCAGGTAATCGACCAGCTGCTGTTCAGTCGCCATGAGAGGTCACCCAGCCATTAGCGCGGTCCATCACAGCCCGAGTCCGCTTCCGACAGAGCACCGCGACAGGCGGCGTTCCCGGGGGCCGCCCGGCGGTCCCACTGTCTGCGGCGGCTCTAAAGCAGCACCAAACGCGGGCAGTTGAGCCGGCCTCTCGGCGCTCCCGGCGTGTTAGCGCTGCTTTAGCCCGATCACCGACGCTCAAGGGGCGGCAACGGTTACGCACACTTCGAGCTGACTCAAGGCCCGGGGGCCATCACGATGCGCAATTCAGAGCTGTTGTTCAACCCGTTCGAGCCGGGATTCGCCGAGGACCCCTATCCCGCCTACCGGAAGCTGCGCCAGGCGGAACCGGTGCACGAATCCCCCATCGGCGTCTGGCTGATCAGCAGCTACGCGGACGTGGTGACGCTCCTGCGGTCGCAGCTCTCCGTCGACCCGCACAACATGGTGGACGGCCCGTTCAGCGTACGGCTCATCGAGGGGCGGGCGCTGTCCATGCTCGACCGGGACCCGCCGGACCACACCAGACTGCGCTCGCTGGTGTCGAAGGTGTTCACCCGGCGCTCGATCGCCGCGCTGGAGCCGCTGGTCACCGGCCTCGTCGACGACGCGCTCGACCGCATCGCCCGCGACGGGCGGGCGGACCTGGTCGACGCGCTGGCGTTCCCGCTGCCGTTCGAGGTGATCTCGCGGATGCTCGGCATGCCGCAGACCGACACCGCGCACATCCGCGACCTGAGCGGCAAGATCGTCCGCACGCTCGACGTCGTCGCGGACGAGAGGGAGTTCAAGACCATCGAACAGGCGACGGCCGAACTCGACGCGATCGTCGCCGACGCGATCGCCCGCAAGCGCGCGCATCCCGCGAACGACCTGCTCACCGCGCTGGTGGAGGCGGAGGACCAGGGCGACAGGCTCACCGACGAAGAAGTCGTCGCGCAGGTGGAGTTGCTGTTCGTCGCCGGTCACGAGACCACGGTGAACCTGATCTCCGGCGGGGTGGAGGCGCTGCTGCGGCATCCCGCGCAGCTCGCCCTGCTGCGCGACACCCCGGATCTGGCCCCCAACGCGGTGGAGGAACTGCTGCGTTACGTCAATCCCGTGCAGCAGAGCCGACGGATCACCGTCGAGCCGTGGGCCGTACGGGACCGGGTGATCCCGCCGGGCACCTTCGTCATCGCGATGCTGGCCTCGGCCAATCACGACGAGTCGTTCTGGGGGCCGACCGCCGAGGAACTCGACCTCACCAGGCCGAACGCCCGGCAGCACGTCGCCTTCGGCGGCGGACCGCATCACTGCCTGGGTGCCGCCCTCGCCAGGCTCGAAGGGCGGATCGCGGTGACCAGGCTGCTGCAGCGCTTCCCGGGCCTCGCGTTCGACCCCGGCGCGGACGTGACGTGGAACGGCAGGATCAGCCTGCACGGGCCGGCCCGGCTGCCCATCGTGGTGTAGCCCGGGTACGGCGCCCGGTGAGACGGACCGCCGGCCGGCCCCTCCCTCTGTGTCCCGCTGCGACCAGCGGGTGCCCAGAGGGTGCGGAGCCGGCCGTGGAGCACGGAGCGGACCGGATACGGGAGGGTGCCTATTCGGCCACCTTGGTCCTCATGGTCCAGCGGAAGACGGGCATGTCGTCGGCCGCCGGCGAACGCTCGTCGACCAGCTCGAAGTGCTCGTATCCCCCGAGGTAGCGGACCTTGACCTTCCCGTCGTCGAGCACGCTGTGCTCCAGGGTCATCTGGGAGGGAATGTCGGAAGGGCCTCCTTCCAGGGCCACTCGGATGGTGCCTCGGCCGTCATCGCGGGAATCGACCCTGAAGTCGCTCATTCATCTCACTCCTGGAATCAGGGAAATCAGGCGCATGCGTCGACGAGTTCTTCTCCGGCCAGAATGGCCCGCTGGACGTCCTGGAGCGTCTGGCACGGCTCCAGACCCAGCTCGTCCCGGAGCAGTTTCCGGACCGACCGGTACACGGCGAGGGCGTCGGCCTGACGGTCGGACCGGTACAGCGCGAGCATCAGCTGGCGGTAGAACTCCTCGTGCAGCGGGTATTCGGAGGTCACCGAATAGAGCCAGCCGACGAGTTCGCGGTGGCAGCCGAGTCTGAGTTTCGCGTCGATCAGCATTTTCATGCCTTCCAGACGCTGCTCCTCCAGCCAGGTCATGTATCCCTTGAGGATCGGGCCGTCCCCCAGATCCGCCAGCACCGGACCGCGCCACAACGCCAGCGCCTCCTCGAAGCAGCGGGCCGCCTCCTCGTCGCGGAACTCCCGGACGTGTTCGCGCCCCTTGTCCATGAGCCGCAGGAAGGCGTGGCAGTCGAGCTCGTCGCATCCCATGCAGAGCATGTATCCGGGCGCCTCGGTGATCACCGGGCTCTGCGGTCCGGCGGAGTCGCGCAGGAACTTGCGGAGTTCGGAGATGTACACGTGCACGCCGGCGGCCGCCCGGCGGGGGAGGGATTCTCCCCAGAGTTCGGTCATCAGCTCACTGGCCGCCACGACGCGGTCGGAGCGAATGAGAAGGGCCGCGAGGACGATCTCGACTTTTCTGGCGCTGAGCGCTCGACTGTGACCTGAGTCGATCACCCGGAGTGGACCCAAGATTTCATACCTCACTGCGAACCTCGACCTCTGTGCGCGAATGCGGGGGTTCCTACAGGAAGCTGTTGACGCCGGATATTCCCGCATTCTTTCACTCGCGCGCGGTCCGTGAATGCAGAGAATTCCTGTACGGGGAGCGTGGAGTGCACACTCACCTTGAGCGACTGTAAAGAAGCGCTTGATCCCGGGGAACCCCCTACCATCCCCTAGCCCCACCCCGACACACGGCCCCTAGGCGCGATGTCAGGGCTCGGCGAGGTCGGTCGAGGGGTCCACCGGGAGGTCGGCCCGGGAGTTCACGCCGAGCTTGCGGTAGACGCGCGTCAGGTGCTGTTCGACGGTGCTGACGGTGACGTGGAGCTTCCCGGCGATCTCCCGGTTGGTGTATCCGCGCGCCGCGAACTCCGCGACCCGGCGTTCGGCGCCGCTCAGTTCCCCGAAGGGATCCAAGCCGGAGGGTGCGGCCGGCCGGCCGTGGTCCGCCTTGACCGGCGGCGCGTCCTTGAGGACGTCGGCCCCGCACTGTCCCGCCAGCACCTCGGCCTGCCGGGCGAGGGTCTGGGCTCTGCCGCCGTCGCCCAGTTCCGCGTAGGTGCCGCTCAAATCGGCGAGCACCTGGGCGAGTTCCAGTCGGTCCCCGGACTCCCGCAGCGCCTCGGCGGCCTGCTGGAGCAGCAGGGGACGCTGGGCGGGGTGCTCGGTGAGGGCCAGCACCCGCAGCGAGACGCCCCTGGTTCTGACGTGCCACGGCCGGAGCATCGCCAGCTGTTCGGCGGCGAGTTCGCGTGCCGTGGCCGTGTCGCCCGTTCTCAGGCAGACCTGTGCCGCCGCGGTCCGCCAGGGCACGAAGGCCGGCAGGTCGAGTGCCCAGGCCCGCATCCGCGCGCCGCACGACTGGAAGTCGTCCAGCGCCGCGTTCAGGCGGTCGGTTGCGAGGTAGTAGTTTCCGCGGGCGTGGAGGTACAGGAGTCCGAACGGCGTGCCGAACATGGCCTCGGGCACGGGTGACCGCAGGTAGGCGGCGGCGTCCTCCAGTCTGCGTGCGGCCGTGGCCGCGAAGATCGCGCCGGCGAGCGGGCAGCCGACCGCCACGCCCCAGCCCTTGGGACCGAGCACGGTCAGCGCGGTACGGGCATGGTGCTCGGCCGCGGCCACGTTGCCCCGCCGGTTTTCGATCATCGCCTGGAAAGCGGCGTAGATCGCGCTCCACAACGGGATGTCCAGCGCTATGGCGTCGCGCTGGAACGCGTCGTACCAGAAGGCCGCCCGGTCCACGCGGTCTTCGCAGAGCAGCGCCATCAACGCCGTGATGACCTGGGCCTGGGACGGGTCTTCGAGGGTCTGTCTCTCGAGGACACGTTCCGCCACGCTCAGGATCTCCTCCTCGTTGCGCCCCGTCGCGCTCACCAGGAGTTCCGGCACGCTGCCTCCCGGCGGCGTACCTCCGGGGGCGGTGTCCGCCGCGTGCTCGCCGGACAGGTGCGTGAGGTGCCCGCGTAGCCGCGGGAAGAAGAAGCCCAGCCACGGCCGCAGCAGGGCCGCCAGTTCCTGCCGGTAGGGGTCGGCCTCGTCATCGCCGACCGACTGCAGCGCGGTGACGGCGTACTCCGTAGAGCCGTGCCACAGCAAGTGGTACACGAGGTCACCGACTTGGCGGCTGTCGAGGAGCCCGCGCTGCGCGGCGATCACCAGCTCGGGGAGGTGCCGTGCGGCGTTGGCGGGGGCGAGGCACCACTCGGCTCCGGCGAGAGCGGCCTTGATCGCCGCTCGCTGCTTCTCGTCGACGCTCTCGCGATAGGCCCGTCTGAGGTAGCCGACGGCCGCTTCCGGCTGCCCGGCGGCCAGTGCGTCCGCGGCGGCGTCCTCCAGCATCGGCACCGCCCACGACGCTTCGGTGCTGTTGGCCGCGAGCAGGTGTCTCGCGAGGGTGACCGGCGCCTCTCCGGCGAGGTAGAGGACGCGCGCCACCCGCGAGTGCAACGCGGCGAGTTCGTCGGCGCTCATGCTGTCGAGGACGACTTTCCGGGTGTCCTCGTGCCGGAAGCGTCCGCCGTCGAGGATGCCGACCGCGGTCAGGATGCGGAAAGCCTTCTCGGCCGTTTCCGGGCCGAGGTCGAGCAGTTCGCCGAGGATCTCGGCGGGAGGAACGGTTTCCAGGACCGCCAGCACCCGGGCCAGTTCGACGACGACCGGATCGCAGCGGTACAGACACACGCAGACGGCCCGGCGGAAGGCCGCCCCCGGAACCATGACGTGCGCGGCCTCGCCGCCTGAAGCGCGGTAGTCCTCTGTCAGGGCCTGCGCGAGCAGCGGGTTTCCCCCGCTGATCCGATGGCAGGAGCCCGCCAACTGCCGGTCGGCGCCGGGCAGTCGGGCCTGCAGCAGGTCTGCCACGCCGCGTCGCGACAGCCCGCGCAGCGCGATGCAGTGGCAGTTCGACCGGCAGAGGACCTCGGTGTGCAGCAGGCGGTCCGGCGGCAGCGCCTGCGTGCTTTCGGTCAGCACCATGAAGACGCGCGAGTCCCTGGTCCGGCGGGCGAGATAGGCGAGGAACTGCCCGGAGACCACGTCGGCGTACTGGATGTCGTCCACGCCGATCACGAGCGGCTGGGTTTCGGAGAGGTCGCGCAGCAGATTCCACAGATCCTCGAACAGGCGGGCCGCCGCGGGAGCGATCACGGCGGAATCCCGCGTCCGCGCCAGGGCGGCAGCCGCCTCTCCGCCGAGGAGCGCGCTCACCCGCTCATCGCCGAGGGCGGGCAGTTCCCCGTTGTGGCTGCGCAGCAGCTGATGGACGACACCCAGTTCCACCGTGCGTTCCAGGTGCGACGCGGTCGCGGTGAGGAAGAGCGCGCCGGAGGCGGTGGCCTGCTCGCCGGCGTTCAGCAGCAAGGCGGTCTTGCCGCTCGCCACGGCGCCGCGGATCACGGCTATGGAACCGTTTCCCAGCAGGCAATCGGTGATCTTCTCTCCGAGTAAGGCAGTTTCCGCATCACGTTCGACGAGGTCCATCCTGCCCCCATATCGCCGTCCCCGAGCGGCGAGGACTCTGGAAATGACCCACCCATGACCAGGTTCCCGAGCGAGCCCCTATGCGGGAATGCAGGAGTCCGGTTATGGGGAATAGCCGATTCCGCCCAGGAGTCCCCCTACTGTTCGAGTCCGGAGATTGCACCGGTTGCACACTGCGCCCGCAAGGCAGCGACCGGCTCACTGGCCGCTATGCGTGTTCGAGCATACGCGGCACGGCGTTCGATGGCAGCGGCCGAACAGCCCGTGCACACCGGCACGGTCGTCCACCGCGTGTCCGGAACCAGGGGGGTGCCATCGGTCCACCGACAGCCTTCCGAGTCGTTGATTCGCCAGACGGCCATACGAGCAGAAGCCGCGGACGCACCTGCGGATATGACAGTCGACGATCACCATCTACTGCAGGCGTACTAACGACTCGCGACGCTAGGGGCGACTAGGGGTTCAGCCCGCTTCCTCTTCCCGTTAGTGTTTTAACCACTACCGTTACTATGGGCCCCACGTGTGTCTCTACTGCCGACATCACCTCTCAATTATCCACCACCTATTTCAACTGACCGCCACCTATGCAGACTGGGTGCACCGCAGAAGAATAATTTCGCCGGTGCGCCTTTTTTCGTCATATAGGTTTCCGTGATATAGGTTTCAATGAGAGGAGTTTTCATGGTCGACGCAATTCCCGCTGCGATTCGACATGAGACTGACGGGGTCTCTCAGTCTCCGAGTCGGCGGCAAATTGCGTATGTTCTTCCGGACACGGGTACCGCAGAACGCACGGGTGCGGCAGAAGGCGCGAGTACGGCAGAGGACACGTACGCGACCGTCGCGGTCTCCGCACTGCGCCTGGGGGAATCACCGCGACTGGACGGTCACGACAAGGAGCACGTCGTCTGGCTCACCCAGGTGGAGGCGCCGCTGCCGCCGATCCTGGTCGACCGGCGCGACATGCGGGTGATCGACGGAGCACACCGCCTGCTGGCCGCCGTGATGAAGGGCCAGGAGACCATCGAGGTCGAGTTCTTCGACGGCAGCCCGGCCGACGGCTTCCTGCGCGCCGTGCAGCTCAACGTCAGGCACGGCCTGCCCCTGTCGGCGGCGGACCGGCGGGCCGCGGCCGCGAGGATCATCGCCTCGCACCCGCAGTTCTCCGACGGCGTGATCGCGCAGTCGACCGGCCTGACGGACAAGACCGTCGCGGCCATCCGCCGGCGTACGGCACGCGCCGACGTACAGACCGGCACGCGGATAGGAAAGGACGGCAGGGTCCGGCCGCTGAACGGGGAGCCCGGCCGCAGGCGCGTCGTGGCCGTGCTCACGGAACGCCCGGAAGCGTCTTTGCGCGAAGTGGCCCGGGTCGCGAAAGTGTCTCCGTCAACCGTACGTGACGTCCGGCAACGACTGGAACGCGGCGAACATCCCGGCTCCTCCCGCTCCGGCACCACCGGAACCGCTGATATTCCGGCGAAACCAGCGACAGGTTCGGGCTCGACGCACCGCAAAGCGATATCCCCACCGCCGACGGCCGTCCTGGGGAAACTGCTGCGGGATCCGTCGCTGCGCCACAGCGAGTCCGGGCGCCGGCTGCTCCGCCTGCTCCAGACCAATGCGATCGCGCCACACGCCTGGGGGGAACTGGTGAGTTCGGTGCCCTCGCACACCGCGGCCGTCATCGCGGGCCTGGCCCAGTACTACGCGCAGATGTGGCAGGACTTCGCCCAGGGCCTGGGACAGCAGACGTAGACGCGGACCGGGCCCTCCGCCACAGACCGGGGCCGTCGGCCCTTGTCCGAAGCGGTCCGGTTCTCCCCTCCACGGCAACGGCGCCCTCCCTCTCACGAGGAAGGGCGCCGCTCCGGAAACCCTGGACCTGCTCGTCCATGGTCGGGACGACAGGATTTGAACCTGCGACCCCTTGACCCCCAGTCAAGTGCGCTACCAAGCTGCGCCACGTCCCGGTGCCGTCTGACCTGGGCTTTCCCCGGGCCGAACGTGCAGGGAAACAATACCGCACTCGGGTCGGTGGTCGCGCACCGCTTTTGCGCTTGACCTCAAGTTTGGTTGAGGTTGCACGATCGCCCACATGACGATCAACGAGGAACAGACGGTCGCCGTGGCGGAACGGCGCGCGTACGCGTACGCGGACCTGCCGGGGCTCATGGAGCTGATGACCGGCGACGAGAAGCACGGGCCCGCGGCGACGTCCACGCTGGACGTGCTGTGGGTGCTGTACGACCGGGTGCTGAGGGTCGACCCGGAGCGGATGGAGGATCCGGGACGGGACCGGTTCCTGCTGTCCAAGGGGCACGGACCGATGGCCTACTACGCGGTGCTCACGGCCAAGGGCTTCCTGCCCGCGGCCTGGCTGCGGGATTTCGGCTCCTACGAGTCGCCCCTGGGGCACCACCCCGACCGGGTGCTGGTGCCGGGTGCCGAGATCGGCAGCGGGTCGCTGGGGCACGGGTTGCCGATCGCGGTCGGTACGGCGCTGGGCCTACGCGCCCAGGGGCTGCACGAGCCGAGCGTCTGGGTGCTGGTCGGCGACGCCGAGCTCGACGAGGGCAGCAACCACGAGGCGATCGCCTTCGCCGGTCCCGCCGGACTGGACCGGCTGCACACCGTCGTGATCGACAACTCCTCCGCCAGCCACGCCCGGCCCGGCGGCATCGCGGCCCGCTTCGAGGCCGCCGGCTGGTCGGTGGCCACCGTCGACGGGCGGGACCACGAGGCGCTGTACGCCGCCTTCACCGCACCGCATCCGGGCCGCCCGCACGTGGTCGTGGCCCGGGTGGAGCCCAAGTGGGCCTGAGCGGCTCGACCACCCTCACTTCCCCATCGATGTCAGGAAGGGTTCCCATGGACACCATGCGTGACCGTTTCGCCGCCGTCGTCTCCCGGCTGCTGGACGAGGACCCCCGGGTCGCGGTCGTCCTCGCCGAGATCGGCAGGGACGGCTTCGTCGAGGCGCAGCGGCGGCATCCGGACCGGGTCGTCAACGTCGGCATCCGCGAGCAGCTGCTGATCGGGACCGGCGCCGGGCTGGCGCTGACGGGGCTGCGACCGGTCGTGCACACCTTCGCCAGCTTCCTGGTGGAACGGCCCTTCGAACAGGTCAAGCTGGATCTGGGGCACCAGGGCGTGGGCGCGGTGCTGGTGAGCGCCGCCGCGTCCTTCGACTGGCCCTCCGGCGGGTACACGCACATGGCTCCCGGCGACGTTGCCCTCCTCGACACGCTGGACGGCTGGACCGTCCACGTGCCGGGGCATCCGGACGAGGCCGAGACGCTGCTGCGGCACGCGGTGGCCGCGGGCGACGACAAGGTGTACGTGCGGCTGTCCGTCCAGGCCAACGCGGAGGCCCGTCCCGTCGGCGCAAGCGGCTTCCGCACCGTCCGCGAGGGCCGCCGCGGCGTCGTGGTCGCCGTGGGTCCGATGCTGGACGCGGTGCTCGCCGGCACGGAGGGGCTGGACGTGACCGTGCTGTACGCGACGACCGTACGGCCCTTCGACGCGGCCGCGCTGCGCCGGGCCACCGGCGCGGCCGGGGCCGACGTCGTCCTCGTGGAGCCGTACCTGGCGGGCACCTCGACGGCCGCCGCCAACGACGCGCTCGCCGACCTGCCCCACCGGGTGCTGGGACTGGGCGTGGCCCGCCGTGAGCTGCGGCGGTACGGCACCATCGACGAGCACATCGCCGCGCACGGGCTGGACGCGCGGTCCCTGCGGGAGCGGATCGACGGCTTCGTGGCGGGGGCCGGCGAGCGGATCACGGCGGGCGCCTGAGAGCGAGCGTGGCCGTGGTCAGCCCGAACCGCCGCTCATACGGCCGTGTCCGCGTCCCACGTCACGTGCTCGCCGAGGGCTCCCGCCCGCATATCGGCTCCGCCGTCGGCGCGGGCCGGGGGGCGTCGGCGCGGACCAGGTCGCGTATCGCGGCCACCGACAGCAGGGAGACGGGGACGACCAGGCTCATGACAGCGGCGGCCAGCAGGACGTGGTCGGCGCCGAGCACCCCGGCGGCGGGGCCGGCCAGGGCCTGGCCGACGGGCATCATCGCGAGGGAGCCCGCGACGTCGTAGGCGTGGATGCGGTTGAGGACGTCCGGCGGCACCTGCGTCTGCACACTGGTCGCCCACATCACGCCCCAGAACGACATCCCGGCGCCGGCCAGGGCGGAGCCCGCGGCCATGGCCGGTACGCCGAGACCCGCCCCGACGGTCGCCGGGAAGCCCGCGAAGAGGAACAGGGAGAGCGCGCCGGCGCGCAGCATGCGGCGTGGGCGCAGCCGCAGGGCGAGGAAGCCGCCGACGACGGTGCCCGCGCCGAGGGCGGAGTTGACCAGGCCGTAGGCGCGCGCGCCGTGCTGCTGGACCACCTCCGTGGCCACCAGCGGGACCGTCGGACCCCATACGGCGATCATGTACACGCACCAGACCGCGATGACGCCCCACAGCCAGGTGCGCGACCTGAACTCCCGCCAGCCCTCGACCAGATCGGCCCGGAAGGCGCTGCGGCCGGGCCCGCCGGAGCCGTGGCCCGCCGCCGGCGGGGGCAGGCGGAGCAGCAGGAGGCACAGGGCGCTCACCGCGTACGTCGCGGCGTGGGCGGCGAAGACACCGCCGGGTGAGGCGAAGCCGACGAGGACACCGGCGACGGCGGGGCCGGCGAGCTGGGCGGCGGACTCCGCGATGCGTATGGCGCCGTTCGCGCCCTGGACGTCGGAGGCGAGCCGGGGCACCGTGCTGGCGACGCCGGGCTGGAAGACGGCGCCGGCCACGCCGTTGGCGAAGCCGATCGCGCAGATCTCCCACAGCACCACGTGCCCGGAGAAGAACAGCCCGGCGGCCAGGGACTGGGTGCCCAGGCGCACCAGGTCGGCGCCGATCATCAGCTTCCGGGTGCTGAAGCGGTCGGCGATCACCCCGCCGAAGACCACGAACCCCGCGAAGGCGACGGAGGTGGCGGCCATCGCCAGGCCCACCGCGCCCGCGCCGTACCCGTGTTGCAGCAGGCCCGCGGCGAGGGCGACGGGCAGCATCGTGTCGCCGAGCCGGGCCACGGCGCGGGCGACGAAGAACAGTGCGAAGTCCCGCGACCAGTAGCCCCGTGCCCCCTCGGTCACGGCGGCACCCGATCCGGCGACGCCGTCGGACGACCCTCCGCCCACCGCTTACCCCTCCCCCACGTCCCGTCCCGGCCGCACGCGAGTGCCGAAGTCCCCTCCGCCCCGGCTCTCACGCCCGTCTTCGGATCATGCCACGGGGCACTGACAACGCCCGAGCCGTTTTCACTGCCCGGCCGGCAGCCCCAGTTCGGGGTGGGCGTCGACGAGCCGGGGTGGGGCCGCCTGGCGCCAGGAGTCGGCGAGGATGTCGCGCAGTTCGCCCTCGTCCTCCAGTGCGGCCAGCCGCACCCGCACCCAGGCGAACTGCGCCTCGTGGTCGGCGATCCAGAACTTCTCCGGCTCGGCCAGGACCAGTTCGTCGCGCTCCTCCTTGGGGCAGCGCACGGCGATGGACGTCTCGTCCTCGGGCAGCGTGGCGAACATCTTCCCGGCGACCCGGAAGGTGGGCATGCTCCAGGCGATCTTCTCGGTCGTGTCCGGCAGGGACAGGGCGATTCTGCGTACGTCTTCGGCATCCTGCATGCCTCGCACGGTAGCCGCCGGCACTGACAGTCACCGGCCGGAGGCCGCCGCCATGTGCTCGTCCGCCAGGCGCTTGTAGTAGAGCGTCGTCGGCCGCAGCGTGCCGCCCGGGTCCGCGGCGTAGTCCGGGATCACTCCGGCCCTGGTCCAGCCGGCCGAGGTGTAGAGGTGTTCGGCGGGGCTGTCGGTCTCGGTGTCCAGGTGGAGCAGGGTGACTCCCGCCGCGGCGGCCGCCGCTTCGGCGGTCGTCAGCAGCCGGCGCCCCAGTCCCCGTCCGCGCGCGTCCCGGTGCACCATCAGCTTGACGAGTTCGGCGCGGTGGCGGCTGTTGGGCTTGTCCGGGAAGGCCAGGCCGACGGTGCCGAGCACCCGGCCGCCCTCGTGGGCCGTCCATACGGCCAGTTGCCCGGCGGCGACCCCCGCGGCCCGTCCCCGCCACCAGGCGAGCGCCTGCGTCCGGTCGAGCGGTGCGAGGAAGCCGACCGAGGCGCCCCCGTCCACGGTGTCGACCAGCAGGTCGCTCAACTGGTCCAGGCAGGCCAGCATGTCGTCGCCCTCCAGTCGGCGGACGATCACGGCAGCACCACCGCCAGCACGTACCGCGCGTCGTGGGCTCCGGCGCACCGGAACCGGGTCGGCCCCCATACCCGCAGGCGTAGGCAGTCGCCGGTGCCGAGGTGGTGCTCCACGTTCTGCGCCGTCACGTCGAGCGCTCCTTCCAGGACCCAGATGTGCTGTTCGAGGCCGGGGACGGGGGGCCGGTCGTAGGCGATGTCGGCGCCGGCGGTGAGCCGTCCCTCGACGAGTTCGCCGCGCAGCCCGGCGTGCGGCGGCGAGACGGATCGTCGCAGGAAACCGGAGGCCCGGTCCTCCCAGACGGGTTGCTCGGCGGCCGGGACGAGCAGGGCGGGCTCCGCCTCGACCTCGCTGAGCAGCCGGGACATGGTCCGGCCGTAGACGGCGCAGAGCCGGTTCAGGAGCGAGGCGGTGGGGCTGATCTCGGCGCGTTCGGCGCGGGAGAGCGTGGAGCGGCTGATGCCGCTGCGTTCCGCCAACTCGCCCAGGGACCAGCCGCGTTCGGCCCGCAGCTCGGCGAGCCGGGCGCCCAGGCGGGCGTCCACCGGGTCCGGCGTGTGCACACCACCGTCCATGTGTTTCATATCCGGGACGATATCCCGGATATGAAACGGCCGGGTTACCGAAGGCTCACTCCCCGGCCGCCTCCGCCAGCGCCTCCAACACCGGCCGGATCAGCGGGTGTTCCTCGGCGCCTCTGCGTACGGCCGCGAAGACCCGCCGGGTGGGGGCGATCCCGTCGACCGGTCGGACGACCACACCGGCCAGGTCCATGCCGCGCAGCGCCGAGCGCGGTACCAGCGCCACGCCCGCGTCCGCCGACGCCAGCGCGACGACCGCGCGGAAGTCGTCCGAGGAGTGTTCGAGCCGGGGCTGGAAGCCGGCGCTCTCGCAGGCCAGGACGACGACGTCGTGGCAGGGGTTGCCCGGGTAGGGGCCGATCCACGGGTCCTTGGCCAGTTCCGCCAGCGGCACCTCCTCCACGTCGGCCAGCCGGTGGCTGACGGGCACGACCGCGTCGAAGGGCTCGGCGTACAGCGGGACGTGGGCCAGCCGCAGGTCGTCGGCCGGCGGCGCGCCGCGGTACTCGACGGCGACCGCGACGTCGACCTGCCGGTCCAGCACCATCGGCAGGCTCGCGTCGCCCTCGGCGTCCTGGACGCGGATGCGGATGCCGGGCGACGAGGCCGCGAGGCGGGCCACCGCGGGGGCGACGACCTGGGCGATGCCGGTCGCGAAGGAGGCGACGGTGACCGTGCCGGCGGCCCCCGAGCCGTAGGCCGCGAGCTCGGCCTCGGCCCGCTCCAGCTGGGCGAGGACCGCGTTGGTGTGGCTGAGCAGGATCTCGCCGGCCGGGGTCAGCCGTACGCCCTTGGCGCCGCGTTCCACCAGGCGGTGGCCGGTCTCCTGTTCCAGGGCGGTGAGCTGCTGGGAGACCGCCGAGGGGGTCAGGTACAGCGCGGCGGCCGCCGCCGTCACCGTGCGGTGGTCGGCCACCGCACGGAGGATGTGGAGCCGCCGCGCTTCGATCATGGGATCGATTATCGCAATATGTCCCGGGTGGCCGGACCGGGTCAGCCTTCGAGTTCCGCCCGGGCCGCCACGAAGGCGTCCACCGCACGGTCGACGTCCTGCGTGGAGTGCGCCGCCGACAGCTGGACGCGGATGCGCGCCTGCCCCTGCGGGACGACCGGGTACGAGAAGCCGATCACGTACACGCCCCGCTCCAGCAGCAGCTCGGCCAGGCGGCCCGCCCTGGTCGCGTCGCCGATCATCACGGGCGCGATGGGGTGGTCGCCGGGCAGGATCTCGAAGCCCTCCTCGGTCATCCGGCGGCGGAACAGCGCGGTGTTCCCGGCGAGCCGGACGCGCAGGTCGTCCGCCGACTCCAGCAGGTCGAGAACCTTCAGGGAGGCGGCCGCGATCACCGGGGCGAGGGTGTTGGAGAAGAGGTAGGGCCGGGAGCGCTGGCGCAGCAGGGCGACGATCTCCGCGCGGGCCGCCACATAGCCGCCGGAGGCCCCGCCGAGGGCCTTGCCGAGCGTGCCGGTGACGATGTCGACGCGGTCCATCACGCCGTGCAGTTCGGGCGTGCCGCGGCCACCGGGGCCGACGAAGCCGACGGCGTGGGAGTCGTCGACCATGACCATGGCGTCGTAGCGGTCGGCGAGGTCGCAGATCTCGCGCAGGGGGGCCACGTAGCCGTCCATGGAGAAGACGCCGTCGGTGACGACCAGCCGGCGGCGCGCGTCGGACGCGGCCTTCAACTGCGTTTCCAGATCCGCCAGATCGCGGTTGGCGTAGCGGAAGCGGCGGGCCTTGGACAGGCGGATGCCGTCGATGATGGAGGCGTGGTTGAGGGCGTCGGAGATCACCGCGTCCTCGGGGCCCAGCAGGGTTTCGAAGACACCGCCGTTGGCGTCGAAGCAGGAGGAGTACAGGATCGTGTCCTCCTGGCCGAGGAAGGCGGACAGGCGCGCCTCCAGTTGCTTGTGGACCTCCTGGGTGCCGCAGATGAAGCGGACGGAGGCCATGCCGTAGCCCCAGCGGTCCAGGGCCTCGTGGGCGGCGGCGATCACCTCGGGGTGGTCGGCGAGGCCGAGGTAGTTGTTGGCGCAGAAGTTGAGGACCTCGCCGGGGCGGCCGCCGGCGGTGACGTGCACGGTCGCGGACTGCGGGGTGCCGATGACGCGCTCGGGCTTGTGCAGACCGGCGGCGCGGATCTCGTCGAGGGTGGCGCGCAGGTCGTCGCGCACGGAGTCGAACATTCCAGAAGCTCCTAAGGAATCACGCGGTCCAGTCGAGGATGACCTTGCCGCCACGGCCGCCGGCCGCGTCGGCGAACGCCGCCTCGAAGTCGCGGTAGCCGTAGCGGCCGGTGATCACGGGGGTGAGGTCGAGGCCGCCTTCGAGCAGCACCGACATCGCGTACCAGGTCTCGAACATCTCACGGCCGTAGATGCCCTTGATGGTGATCATCGAGGTGACGATCCGGGCCCAGTCGACGGCGAACTCCTCGGCGGGCAGGCCGAGCATGGCGATACGGCCGCCGTGCGTCATGTTGGCGATCATGTCCCGCAGCGCCTCGGGCCGTCCGGACATCTCCAGGCCGACGTCGAAGCCCTCGCGCAGCCCCAACTCCCGCTGCCCGTCGGCGATCCGGGCCTTCGAGACGTTCAGCGCCAGGCTGACGCCCATCTTGCGCGCCAGCTCCAGCCGCTCCTCGCTGACGTCGGTGACGACGACGTTGCGGGCGCCCGCGTGCCGGGCCACCCCGGCCGCCATCAGGCCGATCGGGCCCGCGCCGGTGATCAGCACGTCCTCGCCGACCAGGGGGAAGGACAGGGCGGTGTGCACGGCGTTGCCGAACGGGTCGAAGATCGCGGCGACGTCGAGGTCGACGGGGACGCGGTGCACCCACACGTTGGCGGCGGGCAGGGCGACGTACTCGGCGAAGGCACCGTCGCGGCCGACCCCGAGGCCGACGGTGGCCCGGCACAGGTGGCGGCGGCCGGCGAGGCAGTTGCGGCACTTGCCGCAGACGAGGTGTCCCTCGCCGCTGACCCGGTCGCCGGGCTTGACGTCGGTGACGTCGCGGCCGGTCTCGACGACCTCGCCGACGAACTCGTGCCCGACCACGAGCGGGGTGCGGATGGTCTGCCGCGCCCAGCCGTCCCAGGACCGGATGTGCAGGTCGGTGCCGCAGATGCCGGTGCGCAGCACCTTGATCAGTACGTCGCCGGGCCCGATCGCGGGCTCGGGGACGTCCACGAGCCAGAGCCCGGGCTCCGCCTTCTGCTTGACCAGCGCCTTCAACGCTACGGCTCCTGACGGTGAGACCCCGGGCGCGGGCACGCCGAGAAGGCCCGCGTCCGGGAAGAGGGGTGGGATCGCGTAGCAATCTGCCCTACGGCCCCTCCCGCGGTCCATCGAGGATTTCTTAACCCGCGCCGCAGATCCGCTTCACGCCCGGGAGACCTGGTAGTGGGCGATGTGCCAGTCGTCGCCCTCCCGGGTCACCAGGACGGAGAGCCTGACGTCGAGCGGGGGGCGGTCGGTGAAGGAGAACCGGACGTCCAGGTAGCCGAGGACCAGACCGTCGGCGAGGCGTCTGGTCTCCAGGATCGTGTACCCCGCCCGCATGCCGAGGGGCTGGGAGGCGTAGTACGCGGCGACGCCCTGCCGTCCGACGCTGTAGGGGTGCAGGCCCTGGAAGACGGCGTCCTCGGTGAACTGGTCGGCGACGCGCTCGGGTTGGTGCGCGTCGACGGCCGCCTTCCACCGGTCGAGGACCGCGCCGAGGATCGCCTCGTCGTCGGGGGTGGTGCTCATGTCCGCTCCTGAGTCATCGGTCTGACGGCGTGTCAACGTCCGGCGCTCATACCGCCGTCGACGTGCAGGATCTCGCCGGTGACGAACGGGGCCTGCTCCAGGAAGAGCACGGCGTCGACGACGTCGCTCACGTCGCCCATGCGGCCGACCGGGTGCAGCGCGGCGAGGAAGTCGTGCGTCTCCCGCGGGTGCATGGGCGTCTTGATGGTGCCGGGCGACACGGCGTTGACGCGGATGCCACGGGTGGCGTACTCGATGGCGAGGGACTTGGTGGCGGACTGCAGACCCCCCTTGGTGAGCGAGGCCAGGACGGAGGGGACGCGGGAGTCCGCGGCGTCGACCAGGCTGGTGGTGACGCTGACGATGTGCCCGCCGCCCTGGGCGAGCAGGTGCGGCACCGCCTGCCGGGTGAGGTGGAAGAAGCCGGCGACGTTCACGGCGGTCACGGTCGCGAAGTCCTCGGCCGTGTAGTCGGTGAACGGCTTGGCGACGAAGACGCCCGCGTTGTTGACCACGGTGTCGATCCGCCCGAACCGCTCGATCGCGGCGGCCACGACCCGTTCGGCGGTCGCCGGGTCGGCGATGTCGCCCTGGACGGTCAGGACGTCGGCGTCGTCGGCGGGGGCGATGGTGCGCGAGGTGGCGACGACCGCGAAGCCGAGCTTGCGGTAGCCCTCGACGAGGGCGGCGCCGATGCCCTGCGAGGCGCCGGTGACGATCGCGGTCTTCTGGTTCCGAGTGCTCATGACGGCCTTCTTCCGAGAGGCTGACCGGTCACTAGCCGACCGGTCGACTATTCGGAAGGTAGGCCGACGCGCCGGGTGGCGGAAGGATCGGTTTCCTCCTGGCTGGGAGGCGCGGGCTCCCAGGCCGCTCAGCCCGGCAGGGCGTACGGGTCGCCGGCCGGCAGCCAGGCGTCGGGGGCGTGCAGACCGAGGTCGCCGACGCCGTCGCAGAGGGCGTCGGCCACGGCGAGGACGCCGGGGCGGTCCTCGGTCTCGCGCCACACGAGGGACCACGTCCAGTAGGTCCTCGGGCGCACGATCTCCCGCCGGACCAGGTCGGGCGGGAGCGAAGCGGTCTGTCCCTTGGGGCAGTTGACGACCGGGCGGCGGCTGCGGCGGACGTGGTCGAAGAAGGCGGGGCCGGTGACACCGCCGTCGGAGATCCGCTCGGCACGGGCCCCGGTCGCCTCCGCCAGCTCCTCGGCGTACACGTTCCACGACCACCACGCCGTCGTGTCGTCGTCGAGGAGTACGACCGTCTCGCGGGCGTCGACGTCACCGGTCTCGGAGCCGGTGGCGACGGCGTAGAGCCGGTCGGCGCCGATGAGCCGCGCCCGCAGCCCCTGCCGTTCGAGGTCTTCGGTGCGCGCCCAGCACACGGCGAGGTCCAGGCTGCCGTCGGCGACCCGGGCGGCCTGCGTGTGGGAGGGCGCCACCCAGGCGTCGAGGTGCACCTCGGCCACCGCCGCGGTACGCGAACTCAGGTCCGGCGGAAGCCAGTTGACGTAGCCGAGGCGAACCGTCCGGGAGCCCGCCAGCCGGCCGGCGCGGCGTCTGAGGTCGTCGGCCCGCTCCAGCAGGGCCCGCGTGTGCGGGAGCAGGGCGGCGCCGGCCGGGGTGAGCGAGACCGAGCGGCGGTCGCGGTCGAACAGCCGGACGCCCAGGTCCCGTTCGAGCGCCTTGATCTGCTGGGAGAGCGAGGGACCCGCGATCAGGAGCCGCTCGGCGGCCCGGCCGAAGTTCAGCTCCTCGGCGACGGCGACGAAGTACCGCAACTGACGCAGCTCCACGCCCGTCATGGTACGCGCGCTGGGAGGCTGCGCCTCTCAGCAGCGAGGAAGCCGGTCGTGGCATCGCCGCTGGTGGCAGACGCACGATGAGGACGCAGCACCGGCGACGACCGAACGGAGAGGCGTCATGCGGGAGTTCCTGGTCGAGATCACCACCACCGTCCCCGAGGGCACGGGCCCCGACGAGGCCGGCCGGCGGCGCGCCGCCGAGGCCGTGCGGGCCGCGGAACCGGCCGCCGCCGGGCACCTGGCGCGGCTGTGGCGGCCGGTGGGCGAGAAGCGCAGCATCGGCGTGTGGCGGGCCGCCGACGAGGCGGAGCTGCACGAGAAGGTGCTGGGCACGCTGCCCCTGCGGCCGTGGATGAGCGTGCGCGTCACCCCGCTGGAGTCCCACCCCAACGACCCGGGCCGGGTCGCCGGCGCCCGGTGAACGCCCGCTCCGCCTGGACCCATGTCGCCCGGGCCGCGGCGGCGCTCGCGGCGGGCATGGGGATCGGCCGCTTCGTGTACACGCCGATCCTGCCCCTGATGCACGCGCAGGCGGGCCTGTCTACGGGCGCCGGCGCGGACCTGGCCACCGCCAACTACGCCGGCTACCTCGCCGGGGCACTCGCGGGCATCCTGGCACCGGCGCTGGTGCGTTCGCGTGCCGTGCTGCGCGGCTCGCTGCTGGTGCTGACCGCCACCCTCGCGGCGATGCCCGCGACCCGCGTCACCACGGTGTGGATCGCGCTGCGGCTGCTGGCCGGGGTGGCGAGCGCCCTGGTGTTCGTCGTCGCGGCGGGTTCCCTCCTGCACCATCTGCGGGACCGGCCGGCGCACCTGCCGGGCTGGGCGTTCGGCGGTGTCGGCGCCGGGATCACGCTGTCCGGGCTGCTGGTACTCGCGGTGCGTCCGGTCGCCGACTGGCGGGCGGCCTGGTGGGCGTCGGCCGTGCTGTCCGCGGTCCTGACGGCCGTCGCCTGGCGGCTACGGCCGGAGGAGGCGCCCTCGGCCGCACCGGCCTCCGGTGCCGGGGCGAGCGCCCGCACGCGCCGCCGGTTCGGTGTGCTGCTGCTCTCCTACACCCTGGAGGGCGTGGGCTACATCGTGGCCGGGACCTTCCTGGTGGCGGCCGTCGGGCAGGGCTCCCCCGGCTGGATCGGCAGCGGCGCGTGGGTGCTGGTGGGGCTGGCCGCCGTACCGTCGTCGGCGCTGTGGGCCCGGCTCGGACACCGCTGGTCGCGGCCGGGCCTGCTGCTCGCGGCGCTGGTGGTGCAGGCGGTCGGCATCGCCCTGCCCGCCCTGACCGGCTCGGTGGCGGCGGCCCTGGTCTGCGCGGTCCTGTTCGGCGCCACCTTCCTGGGCGTGTGCACCCTCGCCCTGGCCACGGGAGCGGAGCTGCGCTTCCCGCGCTCGGTGGCGCTGCTGACGGCCGGCTACTCCGTCGGGCAGATCCTCGGCCCGCCGGCCGTCGCCCCGCTGCTGCACCACGGCTACCGGCCGGCGCTGGCGCTGGCGGCCCTCGTGGTGCTCGCAGCCGCGGCGGCCGCCGCCGTGCTGCGGATCGGCTTCCCGCACCACATGCGCGCAGTGCGCCCCGCCGGCCTCGCCCGCCAGCGAGAATCGGCGTAGGCACGTCCGTTCCCGGCCCACCAAGGGGAGCCACCGATGAACAACGCAAGGGATCTCGCGATCGTCGCGCTGGGTGTGACGTCCGAGCGTCCGCTCGAGCAGGGCGACCTGTCGCTCGCGCTCGCCGGCGCCGAGGTGCTCGACCTGGTCGACGCCAAGGCCGTCACCCTGGACGACGACCGTCTCCTGCCCAACGCCCAGGCCCCCACGGGTGACCGGCTGCTGGACGAGGCCGTCGCCGCGCTGCTGCGGCGGGAGCCGTACGAGACGGTCGAGGACTGGCTGTGGCGCCGGGGCCGTGGGCTGGCCACCGCCTACGTCGACGACTTCGAACGGGTGGGCCTGGCGGACCGGCCGCGGGGCCGCCTGATCCCGCTGCGCGGCGGGCGGGCGGAGCTGGTGGAGTCCGACGCCCGGCGCCGGGCCGAGGAACGCTGGGCGGCGGGCGACCCCGTCCTGGTCGCCCTCGCGGCGGCGGCCGGCGTCGGCGACGAACCGGACGAGGCCCCGGAGGCCCTGGCCGGCGACGCGGTCACCACGGTGCTGGCCGCGGTCGGCAACGCGGTCATGGAGCTGGAGGCCGTACGGCAGCGGCGCCAGATCGAGGAGGCCGCGTTCGACAACGTCTGGCGCGGCTACTAGGCGGCTGCGGCGGGCTCCGCTGCGCGTTCCGGCGGCGCCCTGAGGGGGCGGGACCGCGGCGGTTCACGGCCGCCGCCGCGCGGGCGCGATCGGCTGTGACGCTTCCGCCGGCGGGCGATCGCCGGTCGCGGCACTCGCAGTCGGAGCGCTCAGGCGGTGGTGGCGCCCAGCAGGGCGCGGCAGTTGTCCCACAGCGGCGTGAGGGGCCCGGTGCTGTTGTAGAGCTTGGCGAACATCACCTGGCCCTCCAGTTGGGCGACCACGGCGCGGGCCGCCTCACGCGGATCGGTGACGGTCACCTCGCCGCGCCGGCGAGCCTCGGCGACGACCGCCTCGACGAGGTCGACCTGCGCGTCGAAGATCTCCTGCAACCGCCGGCGGACCGGTTCGGTCCGGGTGCTCAGCTCCAGTGCCAGGTTCCCGAACAGGCAGCCCGACACGGTGCCGCAGCCCTGCCGCACCACCCGCTGCGCGGCCTGCGTCTGTTCACACAGCCGCCGCAGCCGCTCCAGCGGCCCCGCGTCACCGCCCAGGGCGCGGGTCCACTCGCGCCGCTGGGCCGCCCAGTGCTCGTCGACCACGGCGAGCGCGAGGGCCTCCTTGGACTCGAAGAAGTAGTAGAAGCTGCCCTTCGGCACGCCGGCCGCCTTGCAGATCTCGGCCACGCCGAGGGCCGAGTAGCCGCGCTCCTCGATCAGCGAGCGCGCGGCGCCGAGGATCTTCTCCTTGGCGTCACTCGTGCGTCCCATGCCCGCGAGTCTACGGTCGTACTAGACCGGTCGACTAGTCCGCTCGTACGGCGGGTCCGTATCAGGGCGGCAGGCCGCCTCACAGCGGCAGCCCGTCCGCCGCCCGGCGCTCCAACCGCGCCACGAGTTCCGCCGCGGCCGCCTTGATGGTCTCCAGACCGGCCTTCCCCCACGGCCGGGGCCGTACGTCGGCGACACACACGGTGCCCAGCACCATCCCGGTGCTGTCGATGAGCGGCGCGCCCAGATAGGAACGGATCCCGAACTCGTCGACGACCGGATTGCCCGCGAACCGCGGGTAGTCGAAGACGTCTTCCAGGACCAGCGCCTTGTGTCGGACCACCACATGGGGGCAGAACCCATGGTCGCGCGGCAGCTCGCGCCCCAGTTCCGGTCTCGTGCCGTCGGTCCGCACCACCGGCGACCCACCCTCCGGGACATGCAGGCCCGCGAAGAACTGCCGGTCCTCGTGGATGAAGTTGACCATGGCGTACGGCGCTCCCGTCAGCTCGGCGAGGCGGTCCGCGTAGCCGTCCAGGTCCGGGTCCGGGCGTCCGCCGAGGCCGAGTTGGCCAAGGCGCCCGGTGCGGGCGGGGGCCTCCTTGTCCTCCGGGGTGAGCAGCAGACGACCGGCCGGGCGCGACGGGTCGTACCTCATGCGCGGGCTCCGTCCCTGTGGACGCGTGTCATATACGGGCTCCGTGGCGGGTGTGCGGGGATCACATGTGGGCGCCGTGGCTCGGCGCGGGCGCCGGGGCGTGGGCGATGAGGTGCCGGACGAGGGTGAGCAGGGTCTGCACGCCGGAACTGGAGATCCGGGCGTCGCAGCGCACGACGGGGACGTCCGGGGGCAGGTCTATGGCGGCGCGGACCTCCTCGGGGTCGTAGCGGTACGAGCCGTCGAACTCGTTGATCGCGACGATGAAGCCGAGGCCGCGCTGTTCGAAGAAGTCCACGGCGGCGAAGCACTCCTCCAGCCGCCGGGTGTCGGCGAGGATCACCGCGCCGAGCGCCCCCTCGGAGAGCTCGTCCCACATGAACCAGAACCGCTCCTGTCCGGGGGTGCCGAACAGGTACAGGACGTGTTCCGGATCGAGCGTGATGCGGCCGAAGTCCATGGCCACCGTCGTCTCCAGCTTGTTCTCGATCCCGTCGAGGCTGTCGGTCGCGGCGCTGACCGTGGTGAGCAGCTCCTCCGTACTGAGCGGCGCGATCTCGCTGACCGCGCCCACGAAGGTCGTCTTGCCCACCCCGAACCCGCCCGCGACCAGGATCTTCAGCGCGGTGGGGAACGGGTCAGAGCTGTCGTCGTAGTCCATCGAGCACTGCCTCCAGAAGAGCCCGGTCAGTGGGGTTGTCGTGGAACGCGGGGGGCTTGGTGGTCAGCGCCCCGCAGTCGACGAGGTCCGACAGCAGCACCTTGGTGACGGCCGCCGGCAGCTTCAGATGGGCGGCGACCTCGGCCACCGGGACGGGCGCGCGGCACAGGTCGAGCGCCTGCGCGTGTTCCGGGCCGAGATAACCGAGCGGGGTGACACCGGTGGCCATCACCTGCGACATCAGGTCCAGCGCGATGGTGGGCCGGGTGCGGCCGTTGCTGACCGTGAAGGGGCGCACCAGCCGTCCGGCCGCGTCGTCGAGCCAGGGCCCGTCGCCGGCCGCCGCCACGCTCAAGGCCTCATCGCCGTGGGTTCGACGGCCTGCTGGCGGGGCGCGGTCACCAGGTAGGGGCGGACGCTCTTGACCAGCATCGCCATCTCGTAGCCGAGCACCGCGGCGTCGGCCTCGCGGCCGGCGAGCACGGCGAGGCAGGTGCCGGAGCCGGCGGTGGTCACGAACAGCAGGGTCGAGTCGAGCTCGACGACGACCTGCCGGACGTCCCCGCCGTCGCCGAAGCGGACTCCGGCGCTGCGGCCGAGGGAGTAGAGGCCGGAGGCCAGCGCGGCCATGTGGTCGGCGCTGTCGGCGTCGAGTCCGTGGACCGACTTCACCAGTCCGTCGCAGGAGAGGAGGACCGCGCTGGTGGTGTGCGGGACGCGCTGCACGAGGCCGCTCATCAGCCAGTCGAGATCGGATACATGGCCGGTCGGCGCATCGCTCGCCATGGTGGATCGACTCCTTGGGTTACGAAGGTCTGCGGGAGCGCTGGGGGCGGGGGTGGGAACGGGGCTGGTCATCCGGCCGGTGTGCTCCCGTCGTGCCGGATGGGGTGGTCGGTACCGGGCGCGTTGTCGTGCCTGTGAGCGGTGTCGTGCGCGGTACGGGCCTCGTGCCCGGCGGGCGCGGGCATGGGGGTGAAGGACAGCGGTGGGGACGGGAAGGTGGGGGCTGGGGACATGGGGGACGGGGACGTGGGGGACGGGGGCATGGGGGATGCGGACATGGGGGGTGCGGACATGTGGTCCGGGTCCGGGGCCGGGTCCGGATCCGGGTGGCGGGAGGCGGCGGTGTGGGGCGGCTCTATGTGGCTTGCCTCTACGTGGCTTGCCTCTACGTGGCTTGCCTCTACGTGGCTCGCCTCCATGTGGTCCGCCCCCGCGTGGTCCGCCACCATGTGGTCCGCCTCCATGTGTTGTTGGGCCTCCGCGAGGGTGATGCCGCGCTGGAAGGCCGCCATGAGGCCGGGGTCGTGGCCGGCGGTGGGTTCGTAGTCCTGGCGGGGCGCCGGGCCGTCGCGGAGTTGGGGTGCGATGTGCTCCTGGGCGCGGCGCCGGGGCAGTTGCGGCTTGCCCATGGTGCCGCGGACGGTGCCGGCGCGGGGCATGGGCGGTGCGTCCGTGTTCTGCGCGAGCAGACGCCGGTCGTCGGGCCTGATGCCGGGCACCGCCTCCGCCGGGGTGGGCCGGCCCTCGTGCGTGCCGCGCACCGGCAGCGGCGGGGCCGGTGCGCCGCCGGGGCGGGCGGCGCCGTTCTGCACGGATGCCCCGTTGTGCGGGGTGACGACGGGCTGACTGCCCGTGCCGGGGCCGGGTGGGGCGTAGGGCAGCGGGGGCGACGGCGTTCCGCCGGGCCGCGGCTGTCCCGGCCCGCCGCTGCCGCCGTGCGCTTGCGGCAGGGCGCCGGGGACATCGGGGCCGGTGCCCAACAGGCCCTGCGGGACGACGAGTACGGCCTGCACACCACCGTAGATGTTGGTCTGCAGCCGGACCGTGATGCCGTGTCGGCGGGCGAGCTGGGAGACCACGAACAGCCCGATGCGGCCGTCCGCCAGCAGGCTGGCGACGTTCACCTGGTCCGGGTCGGCGAGCAGCGCGTTCATCCGGCTCTGCTCGCCGACGGGCATGCCCAGCCCGCGGTCCTCGACCTCGACGGCCAGTCCGGAGGTGACGAGGTTGGCGCGCAGCAGGACCTGGGTGTGCGGGGCGGAGAACACGGTGGCGTTCTCGACGAGTTCGGCCAGCAGATGGATGACGTCGGCGACGGCGTGCCCGCGCAGCTCGCCGTCGATCGGGGGCACGAGCTTGACCCGGGAGTACTGCTCGACCTCGGCGATGGCGGAGCGCAGCACCTCGGTCATGGAGACGGGGTGGCTCCACTGCCGCCGGGAGACGGCGCCGCCGAGCACGGCGAGGTTCTCGGCGTGGCGGCGGATGCGGGTGGCGAGGTGGTCGACGTGGAAGAGGCCCTTGAGCAGGTCGGGGTCCTCGATCTCGTTCTCCAGCTCGTCGAGGATGGAGATCTCGCGGTGCACCAGCGACTGCAACCGCCGGGCGAGGTTGACGAAGACCTCCAGCTTCTGTTCGCTGCCCGCCTGGCTGGAGAGCTGGGTGGCCTGGACGACGGCGCTGACGGCGCCGTCGTGGGCGCGGGCGAGGTCGGCTGCGAGGAGCTCGAAGTCGTCGGCGTCCTCGGGCGGTCCGCCACGGGGTTTGCGCTTCGGCGGGCCCTCGCCCCGGCGCAGCGCCTCGACGAGGGCCCGCAGGTCGGCCTCGCCGCGGGCGGTGCTGCGGCGCAGGGCGCCGATGCGGTCGCTGACGCAGCGGGCGGCGCGATCGGCGGCGACGGCCGCGATGACGATGCCGGCGAGGGTCACGGTGACGGCACCGGTGAGGACGCCCCACAGGGCGAGGCCGGGCCGGGCCCCGGTGGAGCGGACCGTGAACAGGACGGCCGCGCAGGCGCTGAGGGCGACCGCGACCGGCGGCAGTACGGCGAGCCGGAGCAGCTGGGGCCGTATCCGGGCCTCGGGCAGCGAGGGAGCGGGGTGGGCGACCGGCCGTCCGTGCCGGCCGCCCTCGCGGCGGTCTGCGCGTGCGGCCGGTGCGCGGAGGTGAGACATCGGTGTCCTCGTACTGGTCCGTCGGTGCCGGGGCGCGGTCTGCGCCGTTCGGGCATGCGTCGCGGTGTCGGTCGCCGGAGCCGGGAATTCGGCCTCCCGTCGCCCAACGGACACTCACAGTAGTCGCCAAGGCATCACGTGCGGTGGGCAGTTGACAAAGTCCCCCGGAGAGCGTCCCGCTCTGGTATGAGAGCTCGCACGACAGACCGATAAACCGCGCAGGCATACGATCCTGTCGGACGGTGCGCCGATCAGAGCTGGTCAGAAGCGGTCGCGAGCGGGCATCGGAGAGGACGGAGACCGGCGGCGCCGCTCCTCGTCGACGACCGTCGCTTGTCCGCTCGCGGCCCTTCCGGGACCGTTTTCGGCGCCTCTCGCCCTCTTACTGGCCTTCCCCTGAACGTCACTGAGCGTGTTGACCGGGAATCGGTCGCTTCAACGGAGGAACCGAGACCTCCAGCGGAAGAAGACCGGCGAGAACGTCGGCCGGCGAGTGGTCAGTTCCCGCGCAGTGCGGCGAGGTCCGGTCCGGGCAGATGGATCCACCCCTCCTGCCGGGCGGCGGCACGCTCGTCGCCGGTCTGCGGCCATCGGGTGTCGCCGACCAGGACGGCGCGGGCGACCAGGGCGCAGACGAACGCGTCGAGATGGTCGTGGCTGTCGAGGCACCGCGACCGCGCCGACGGCGGAAGGGGGCACGCGAGGCCCGTCTCGATCGGACGGAGCACCTCCTCCCGTACCGCGCGCGCTTCGGCAGTGCCGTTCTTGTAGCTGCGGCCGAGCCGGACGCCCCACAGGCGCAGGGCCGCGGCGGGGTACACCTCGGCGACCGCTCCGGAGCCGTCCCGGGGCACGGGAGTGCCGCTCGCCCCGAGGGCGTCCAGGAGGCGGGCGGCGCGCAGGGCCACGACGCCGAGGAGGTCGGTGGAGACCGACAGCGGCGGCCGTGTCGAGGTCGTCTTCCAGGTGAGGTCGTCGGTCAGCCGGAACCGCAGGGCGTCCAGGCCGGGTCTGCCGTCCGCGCGCTCCCCGAAGCGCGCCGGGGAGGGCAGCGGGCGGCCCTCGTGGTGGGCGAGGACGGTGGCCACGAAGCTGGACGGCCAGCCGAGCGGGCAGTCCAGGCCGGTCTTGTCGGCCGCCCGCACGAGGTCGAGCAGCGCCTCGTCCCCGTCCGGCACCGGGAACTCGACCGCCGACAGACTCCCGTCCGCCGCCCAGCCCAGCCGGCACACGGCCGTCCGCCGCGCACTGGCGGCGAGATCGACCCCGACCGTCACGCTCTCCCGCACCACCACCCCGCAAGCCTCCACCACAACGCCGTGCCGACCGCCCCACCCCGGTCGGACGCCCGGCGCACCGGATCGTGGCGGCCGCGGCACCGACCAGGCAACGGCCTGCGTCAGCCGGCCGCCACCGTCTCCGGCTCCCCGGTGTCCTCCGCCGTGTCGGCCTGGTCGCGTGACGCCGAGTCCGCCGTCGCCTTCAGGGCCGCGCCCGCCACCGCGTCCGTCACGGGCCAGCCGCCCGCCGGCGCCTTGGCTGCTTCGCGCCACCACGGGGTGGCGGGAACCGACTCGGCCGTGGGCTCGAAGGGCTCGCCGGCACGGGGCAGCGCGATGCGGGCGCCGGCCGCGCGGGCGGCGGTGACGGTGCCCTCGCCGGGGTCGGCCCAGGCGTGGGTCGCCAGGTTGAAGGTGGCCCAGTGGATGGGGAGCATCACGCCGTGCGGCTGCCCGCCCTGGAGGTCGAGGTGGGCCCGCATGCCCTCCTCGGGCGTCATGTGGATGTCGGGCCAGAAGTCGGAGTAGGCACCGATCTGGATCATCGTGGCGTCGAACGGGCCGTGCGCGGCGCCGATGTCCTTGAAGCCCTCGAAGTACCCGGTGTCGCCGCTGTGGTAGATGCGGTGCTCGGCACCGGCGACGGACCAGGAGGCCCACAGGGTGTGCTGGGTGTTGCGCAGGCCGCGGCCGCAGAAGTGACGGGCCGGGGTGGCGGTGAGGGTGAGTCCGCCGACCTTGGTCTCCTCGTGCCAGTCCAGCTCGCGCAGGCGGTCGGCGGACACGCCCCAGTGCTCCAGGTGGGCGCCGACGCCGAGCGGCACGGCGAACAGGGTGTCCGTGCCGGCCAGCGCCTTGATCGTGGGCATGTCGAGGTGGTCGTAGTGGTCGTGCGAGATGACGACGACGTCGACCGGGCCGAGCGCGGCCAGCGGCACCGGAACGGGGTGCAGCCGCTTGGGTCCGACGAAGGAGAACGGGGAGCAGCGCTCGCCCCAGACGGGGTCGAAGAGCACGCGCTGCCCGTCGATCTCGGCGAGGACGCTGGAGTGACCCATCCAGGTCAGTCGCAGTCCGGTCGCGGGCGGCCGGGCGATGTCGGCGAGCGTCGTCGGATGCACCGGCACCGTGCCCTGGGGGCCGCGGCGGGGACGCTCGTCCTTGTCGAAGAAGACCTTCGCGAAGTCGAGCATGGAGCCGTCGGGCCGGGTGCGCGCGGTGCCCCCGGGATTCTGGAAGACCCCGTCCTTGAAGTGCGGTGATCTGCGGATGCGCGCCATGCGCTCGCCGCTCGGGTCCGCGCCGAAGGCCGCGGGCTGCAGCGCGCGGAGCCCGGAGCTCAGGGAACGGAAACCGGACACGGTACCTCCAGGTGGAGTCGGTGAGGCATTCCATTATGGTCCGCCCCTCTGACAACACCCGATCGTCCCCGCCCCGGCGTGCGGATTCCAAGGAAAACCCAAAGGAGGAGCCGGCGGGAGCCAGAGGAGACGGACACACCCGCCTTCCCATACTGACCAGCGGTTCAGTAAGAATGTGCCGGCGGACATGCCCGCAGTCCGCTGCCGAAGACACCGCACCGCCGAGAAGCCCGCACGACCGAGGAGACCGCATGACCGCGCCCCTGTTGTCGCTGACCTGGACGGACCACGCCACCGGACGCAACGGCTACCTGGTCGTCGACCGGCTGGTGCGCGGCGTCTCCAGCGGCGGGCTGCGGATGCGGGCGGGCTGCACGCTCGACGAGGTCGCCGGTCTGGCGCGCGGGATGACGATGAAGGAGGCACTGCACTACAACCCCGAAGGGCGTTACGTCCCCCTGGGCGGCGCCAAGGGTGGCATCGACTGCGATCCGCGGGACCCGGGGGCGTACGGCCTGCTGGTGCGCTATCTGCGCGCGATGAAGCCGTACGTGGAGACGTTCTGGACCACGGGCGAGGACCTCGGCCTGACCCAGGACCTGGTGGACCGGGCGGCGGCGGAGGCCGGGCTGGTGTCGTCGGTCCAGGCGGTGTATCCGCTGCTGGACGACGAGCAGGCCGCGCGGCGGCGGCTCGCGGACGCGTTCGCCGTCGAGGTGGACGGCATCGGGCTGGACGAGCTGGTGGGCGGCTGCGGGGTGGCCGAGGCGGTGCTGACCGCCCTGGACCGGGCGGGCAGGCCGTACGCCGGCACGCGCGTGTCCGTGCAGGGCCTGGGCACGATGGGCGGGGCGACGGCCCGGTTCCTCGCGCGGGCGGGCCTCACGGTCGTCGCGGTCGCCGACATCAAGGGCACGATCGCCAACCCGGCGGGCCTCGACGTGGAGGCGCTGCTCGCGGCGCGGGACGCGTACGGCACGGTGGACCGTTCGGCGCTGCGCCCCGGCGACCGTGAACTGCCGGGCGAGGCCTGGCTGTCCGCCGAGGCCGAGGTGCTGGTGCCGGCGGCCGTGTCGTACGCCGTCGACACGGGCAACCAGGCGCGGGTGCGGGCGCGTTGGATCGCCGAGGCGGCCAACATGCCCGTCCTGCCGGAGGCGGAGGAGCTGCTGACCGCGCGCGGGGTGACCGTGCTGCCGGACGTGGTGGTCAACTCCGGGACGAACGCCTGGTGGTGGTGGACCCTCTTCGGCGACATCGGCGCCGACGCGGACGAGGCGTTCGCCCACACGCGCCGCTCGATGCGCGCCCTGACCGAGCGGATGCTGACCCGCGCGGAGGCCGACGGGACGACTCCGCGGGCCGCCGCGCACGCCATCGCCGCGGACCGGCTGCCGGTGATCGCCGAGCGCTTCGGCTGGTACCGGTGACGGCCGAACCGCCCTTGGGGGACACCATGTTGGCCCCCGGCCGGGGACCAGCCCACTGCCGACGCAGCCCTCGGCATGGAGGCACACGCCGTGCTGTCGGGCCACCAGTGGAGTCCGGCGGCATGACGGTTCAGCTCTGTGTGCTGCTGTGGGCGCGGCCCGGTGCCGCCCGGGCGCTCGCCTCGTACGAGGACAAGGTGCCGGCGCTGCTGCCGGAGCACGGCGGTCGGTTGGTGCAGCGGGCCCGCGCGGACGGCGCCGACGGACGGCCGGACGAGGTCCAGCTGATCGAGTTCGCCACGCGGGCGGGGTACGACGCCTTCATGGCCGACGACCGGCGTACCGCGCTGGCCGGTGAACGGGACGCGGCCGTCGAGCGGACCGACCTGTACCAGGTCGACCTCGTCTGACCGTCGGCGCCGGGGCGCTGCCCGCCACGGCGGCCCCGGCGGGGACGCAATAGGGTGACGGCGTGGCGAGAGTGCGGTTGAGCGTGGCCGAGCGGCGCGAGGAGCTGCTGCGGGCCGCCATCGAGCAGATCGAGGCGCGCGGCGTGGCGGCGGTGCGGATCGCCGACGTGGCCTCGGCGCTCGGTGTGAGCAACGCGCTGGTGCTCTACCACTTCTCGACCAAGGAGAAGCTGGTCGCCGCCGCCTTCACCTACGCGGCCGAGGACGACCTCGCGCACCTGCGCAAGCTGCTCGGCCGCCGCACGACGGCGCTGCGCAGACTGCGCTCGGCGGTGCGCTGGTACGCGCCGACCGGCCAGGCCAAGGGCTGGCGGCTGTGGATCGAGGGCTGGGCGGCGGCGCTGCGCGAGCCGGCGCTGCGGGAGGTCACACGGGACCTCGACCGGCGGTGGAAGGCGGCGCTGGCCGAGGTCATCGCGGAGGGCGTCGCCGCGGGCGAGTTCCACTGCCCCGACCCGGCCGCCACGGCCCTGCGGCTGACGGCCCTGCTCGACGGTCTCGCCGTGCAGCTGACGTCCTACGCGGGCGCGGTCTCACGAACCCGGGCACAGGAGTGGGTGGACGAGGCACTCGCCCGCGAACTGGGACTGCCGTAAGCGGCGTTGACAGCCCGCGAAACGCTGGGCACCCGCGTCTCACCCCACCCCCGCGCGTTCCCGCTCACGCCACCGAGGCGATCCGCATCTTGATGTCGTCCGGTGACAGCGCGCCCTTCGCCGTGACGTGGTCGCCCGACGACTCACCGCGCAGCCGGCGGCCGATCCACGGCACCAGGTACTCGCGCGCCCAGTGCACGTCGTCCCGCCGCACCTCGAACGTGCCGCGCGGCGGAAGCGGCGGCCAGGGCTGGTCGGGGTCGGCCGGCACCTCCAGGCCGAGGACCTGCCCCGCGCGCAGCGCCACGCGCGTGTGCCCCTCGGGCGAGAGGTGCAGCCGGTCGTCGTCCCAGGCCCGGCGGTCCTGGACGGTCTTGAGCGACCACAGGTCGAGCACCGGGCAGCCGTACCGGTCGGCGATGGCCCGGACGTGACCGTTGTAGGTGGCGATCTTGCCGCGCAGATGCTTGAGCACCGGGACGCCCCGGGTGTCGAAGCCGGTCGTCACCATGACGGTGCCGGCGGCCTCCGTGAGCCGCGCGACCGCCCGCTCGAAGCGCTCGGCGACCTCGTCGGGGTCGGTGCCGGGCCGGATGATGTCGTTGCCGCCCGCGCAGAAGGAGATCAGGTCCGGCGCGAGGTCGATGGCCTGCGGGACCTGGTCCGCCACGATCTGGTCGAGCAGCTTGCCCCGCACGGCGAGGTTCGTGTAGCTGAAGTCGCCCTCGGGCCGCCGGTCGGCGAGCAGCACCGCGAACCGGTCGGCCCAGCCGACGAACGCCCCGTCGGGGCCGGGGTCGCCGACGCCCTCGGTGAAGCTGTCCCCCACCGCGACGTACGACCCGATCACTGCTCTGCTGTCACTCTTCGAATCGTCTGCCACAGCAGGTCATGATTCACCTTTCAATGTGACCTACGCGACCGTAAGGAGGGCTTGACGAGTGGTGACATAAGCCACTGACAAAAGATTCACCAAGCCAGGAATAGGTGTCCTGTCAGGGCTGTTGAGGCGTCGACCACACCCGGAACCCGGTGATGCGGAAGTGGCTCCACACCGTGCGGAAGGCGAAGTGCCCACCGGTGTACGGCTCGGGGTCCGCGTAGTCGAACACGAGCCGCCCGTTGTTCCACCAGCGGACCGTGGAGCCGTCGGAGACGATGCGGACGCGGTTGGGTTCGTTGGCTGCCAGGAGCGGCTCGGTGTAGTCGTAGACGAGCGGGCGGACGCCTGCCTCGCCGACGTAACGGCGCAGCCGGGTCGTGGTGTTGTAGTTGGCGCCGTATCCCACGTAGTAGGTCCTCAGGTAGTCGTACTCGTCGAGCGCCCCGCCGCGCCGGATGGCGAAGAGGTCGTCCGGGGAGCGGACGTCGGTCGCGTTCCAGAAGTTGTTCAGGTCGGAGACGCGGTCGTCGGCCCCGCCCGCCGAGACGGGAGTGGCGGTGTATTCGAGGACGTACGGCCCTTCGAGCCGCTTCCTGAACCAGACGGTCGCGCCGCTGGGCACGTCGATCTCCAGGACCCCGCGGGAGGCGGTGACGGTGCCGCCGTCCTGCAGTTCGGTCACCCACTGGCCGAGGCCGTGCCGGAAGTCGTCGTGGGCGATCAGCCGGCCCCGGCGGCGCGGGGCGGCGTGCGCGGCCGGCACGGGAGCGAGGGCGGTCAGGGCGGCGCCGGTGGCGAGGGCGGCGAAGGCTCTGCGCGTGGTCGTCACGTCGGACGGCTCCTTCGGAGGAGAGGACAGCGAGCGCGGATAGCAAGCGCTTTCACTCGGGTGGGGATCACTCTCCCCTCACCCGCCCCCGTCTGTCGACACCGCGAGCACACCGAAGGCCGGACCCGGGGATCGGGGTCCGGCCTTCGGCAGCGTGTCAGGCGCTCGGTCGGTGGGGTCAGCCGACGGCGACGCCCTTGGAGCGGAGGTAGGCGACCGGGTCCACGTCGGAGCCGTAGTCCGGCGTGGTGCGGATCTCGAAGTGCACGTGCGGGCCGGTCACGTTGCCGGTCGCGCCGGAGAGGCCGAGCTGCTGGCCCGCGGTCACGGTCTGGCCGACCGAGACGGAGAGCTGCGACATGTGGGCGTACTGCGCGTAGTAGCCGTCGGCGAGCCGGACGACGACCTGGTTGCCGTACGCGCCGCCCCAGCCGGCGGTCACGACCGTGCCCGCGCCGACGGACTTGACGGTGGTGCCGGTCGGCACGACGAAGTCGACGCCGGTGTGGTAGCCGCTGGACCACATGCTGCCGGCCACGTGGTAGCCCGTGCCGATGGTGCCGCCCGCGACCGGCAGCGTGAAGCCGCTGGAGGAGCTGGTCGACTGGGCGGACTGCGTGGTGGTCGTGTCCTTCGAGGACGTCCGGGAGGACGAGGACGAGGAGGACGACGAAGACGAAGAGGAGGACGGGGTCGACGACTTGGTGGTGCCCGTCGTCGCCTTCTTGCCGATGCTGAGCTTGAGACCGGGGTGGATCAGCGAGGGGTCGTCGCCCACGGCCTGGCGGTTGTCGGCGTACAGCTTCTTCCAGCCGCCGGCCACGTGCTGCTCGTCGGCGATCTTCGCGAGGCAGTCACCGGTCCGCACGGAATAGGTGCGCACACCGGAGCCGGCGGTCGACTGCTTCTTTTCGGCGGTCGCCTTCTGGGTCGCCGGAAGGGCCTGGACGGCCTTTTCCGAAACAGACTGGGAAGTGGCGGCGTGGGCGCCGGCGGCCCCCATCAGGGGGAGGGCGAGCGCGGCCCCGCCGGTGCCTGCGACGGCTATCGAGCGGGTGAGGCGCTGGGTCTTCGGACGGCGGTGCTTACCCTTCGCGGGCATGACGAATTCCTCTCCGGCGCCTGCGAGGTGAGCTGTCGGGTGCGGGCTGGAGATGCCCGGCCGCGCCTGGACGCGGCTTAACCCCTAGCCGTTCCGGGAACCGGAACAGGCGGTCGTACCTGTGGGTCCCCCGCTCCTGCCGTCACGGGTGAGTGGTGCGGTCTCCGGGCGGCGGCAGGATTGGGCGTCCGTCCGGATTGGTGGCGAACGTAAGCGACCACGACGCAAAGGGACAAGTGACGGTTCCCTGTGAATGCCTTTCCCTTGATCCCTTTCGGGAATTCGCGGTCACCCTCCGTGAATCAGCGTCATGGTCGTTTTTCCAATCACCCTGAAAAACCGCGCGGATTACGTGAACATGACGCGCCACGCACGGTCACGGATATGACGCTCCTCACGTGACGCTGCTCCAGCGTCCTTTACTCCAGAGCGAGTTGGAATGAAATCCAATCAAGGCGCCAATTCGGACAGAACGCTCAGATGCGGCGCAGCCGGAGAACCGTCGCATCCAGATCGCCGCGCAGCCCGGTCCGCAGTCCGTGATGCAGCAGGACGGCACCCCTGTGGGTTTCGCCCGTTTCGAGGCATTCATACGATGCCGTGGGGTCGAGGGCGCGCAGCCGCAGCGCCGGTACGGGCTCGCCGTAGCTCTGCGCCTGGAGCCAGGCGAGGACGACCGTCTCGTCCCCGCGGACGTACTGCACGGCGCTCAGCCCGCCCTGCGGCGGCCGCAGGCGGTAGAGGTCGCCGTGCTGGACGAGGGGCCGGATCTCCTTGTAGAGGGACACCCACTCCCCCGCCTCGGCGAGCTCCTCCTCCGTCCACCGCGACAGGTCCCCGCCGACGCCCAGCACGCCGGCCATGGCGCTCACGAAGCGGAAGCGCAGCGAGCTGCCCCGCCCGTTGAGCTGGGTGTTCGGGCTGTCGGTCACCCAGGCGGCCATCACGCGCGCGGGATGGATCTGGCTGAAGCCGTGCTGGATGGCGAGCCGGTCGAGCGGGTCGGTGTTGTCGGAGGTCCACACCTGGTCCGTACGGCCGAGGACACCGAGGTCGATGCGTCCGCCGCCGCCCGAACAGGACTCGAAGGCGACGTGCGGATGGGCGGCGCGCAGCCGGTCCAGCAGAGCGTAGAAGGCGCGGACGTGGTCGACCCACAGGCGCTGCGGGTAGGCGTCGCCGGGCCAGCCGGCGTCGGTGAAGCAGCGGTTGAAGTCCCACTTCACGTAGTCGACGGGGGCGCTGGAGAGCAGTCCGTCGAGCTGCTCCCAGAGGTACTGCTGGACGTCCTCGCGGGCGAGGTTCAGAACGAGCTGGTTGCGGAACTCCGTCCGCTTTCGTCCCGGTTGGAACTGCACCCAGTCGGGGTGCGCACGGTACAGGTCGCTGTCCGGGTTGACCATCTCGGGCTCGACCCAGATACCGAACTGCATGCCGAGGGCGTGCACGTAGTCCGCGAGGGGCTTGAGGCCGCCCGGGAAGCGGTCGGGGTTGGGCGTCCAGTCACCGAGGCCGGCCCGGTCGCTGGTGCGCTTGCCGAACCAGCCGTCGTCGACCACGAACAGCTCGACGCCGATCGCCGCGGCCCGGCGCGCCAGGACGCCCTGCTGCTCCTCGGAGATGTCGAACTCGGTCGCCTCCCAGGAGTTGAACAGCACGGGCCGGTCCCGCTCCGCGTCCGGGATGACGTACGCGCGCTGGTAGGCGTGCCAGGCCCGGCTGGCGCCGCCGAAGCCGCCCTCGCTCCACAGGCCGGCGAAGACGGGGGTCTCGTACGAATCGCCCGGCTCCAGGCGCAGCAGGCCGGAGTCGTCGTAGCCGGCGCCGCCGGTGATCTGCACGCGCGCGTCGGGCAGTTGGGCCACCGCGATCCGCCACGAGCCGGACCAGCCGAGCGCGCAGCCGTACACCTCGCCGCGCTCCTCGGTGGCGTCGGTGTCCAGGGCGACCCAGGGCAGGTGCTGGTGGCCGGTGTGACCGCGGCGGCTGCCGAGGACCTTCTCGCCGTGGGTGAGCGGCGCGCCGGTCAGCCGGGACTCGGCGGCCCAGCGCCCGTGCAGGTGCGACAGGCGCCAGCCCTCGCGGTCGGGCAGGGTCCAGGTGGCGGCGTCGGCCCGGAGCACCTCCACGGCCGGCCCCTGGTTGTCCAGGCGCACCCAGCGCTCGACGACGTCACCGCGCATGCGGTAGTGCAGCGTGATCGTCAGGCCGTCGTCCCGGAAGCGCAGCCGCAGGCCGTCGCCCTCGCCCTCCCGGTCGTCCTCCTCGTGGCCCTCGAAGCGCCACTCGGTGCCGCGCCGCTCCTCGGTGCGCACGGACAGCGCGGGGCGCGTGAAGCGCGCGCCGCCCTCGACCGGGTACTCCTCGCGCCCGTCGAGCGGGGACTCGAAGGGCCGGTAGTCGGGCAGCGGGCGGACGGCCAGGGCCTCCGCGTCCGCCAGGGCGATCCGGGGCCCCCAGTGCAGGTGCAGGAGCTCGTCGTCGGCCGTGAGGTGGACGGCGTAACTGCTGGCCGGCCCGGAAAGAACCCAGGTACGGCCGTCGTCGGAGATCTCCAGCATCGAACCCCCACAGTTTCGAACAGGTGCGATCACGCAGCAACATCATCAACGTCCGCGGGCCCTGTCGGCAACGCCTGTGGACAACTCATTGCCTCAGGAACCCGTGTCGTATCGTCGAGAGGTGCCCGTCGACGAGCCGCGACGGCGGAGCCGACTGGGAGGAGCCCCCGTGACGCAGCAGATACCGTCGACCGAGCCCGAGCTGGCCGGAGTGCGCAACTTCCGCGATGTGGGCGGCCTGCCGACGGTGGACGGGCGTCGGGTGCGCCACGGGGTGCTGTTCCGCAGCGGTCACCTCGCGCACGCGACCGAGGAGGACGCCGCGTTCCTCGCCTCCCTGGGGCTGCACACGATCTTCGACTTCCGCAACGCGGCCGACCAGAAACTGGAGGGCCCCGACGTCGAGCTGCCGGGCGTGCGCAACGTGAACCTGCCGCTGTCCGACCCGGCGGACGGCGCGGAGTTCTGGAAGATGGTCCGCGACGGCGACATCGAGCAGCTGCGCGGCATCCTCGGGGACGGCAAGGGCGCGGACCGCATGATCGCCTCCTACCGCACGATCATCAGGGAGCGCACCGCGGAGCACTCGCGCGTGCTGCACGCGCTCGCCGAGGACAGCGTCCCGACGCTGATGCACTGCGCAGCCGGCAAGGACCGCGCGGGCCTGTCCGTCGCCGTGACGCTGCTCGCCCTGGACGTGGAGCGGGACGCGATCGTGGCCGACTACCTGGAGTCCAACGCCAAGCACCGCCGCTACAAGGTGCACCGCGGCGGTGACACGCGCTCCGCCTACTCCCCCGAGGTCATGGAGCTGCTCAGCCCGCTCTTCGACGCACGCGAGGAGTATCTGCTGGCCGCCTTCGAGGCCATCGAGGAGAGGTGGGGCGCCGTCGACACCTACCTGGAGCAGGGGCTCGGCGTCACCGCGGAGGTCCGGGAGCGGCTGCGGGAGCGGCTGCTCGACTGACGCGGCGCCGGGGGCTACTTCGCCCCGACCTCGAAGAGCAGGTAGACGAAGGCCGCGAAGAGGTGCCCGACGGCGATGTAGACGATCAGGCGCACCCACAGGGCGCGGGGGAACTTCTCCTCCATGTTGCTCATGGCATGTCTCCGGTCGTGGGGCCGAGGCACAGGGTGGCCGTCGGGCTCTGCAGCAGGGTGTGGACGAAGAGGAGCTCGACCCCTTCGGGATCGCGGGCGGCGATGCGGTGCGGGGTGAGCGAGTCGAAGTGCGCGCTGTCGCCCGGTCCGAGCCGGTGCGCGGTGTCCCCGAGGCGCAGCAGCAGCCGCCCCTTGAGGACGTACAGCCACTCCTCGCCGGGGTGCACGCGCACGATGTCGCCCTGGGTGCCGTGCGGCACCTGGACGCGCAGGGCCTGCATCCCGCGGCCGGACGCGCCGGCCTGCCAGTAGGTCCAGCCGCCGGCGGCGGTGGGTTCCATGTCGGCGGCGCGCACGACGGCGTCCCGGTCGGCGACCGTCTCGCCCAGCAGCTCCGAGACGGTCGTACCGTAGATACGGGCGAGTCCGAGCAGCATGGGCAGCGAGGGCTGGCGCTGTCCGGTCTCCAGCCGGGAGAGGTGGGCCGGCGACAGCCCGGCGGCGCGGGCCGCGGCCTCCAGGGTGAGGCCGGCGCGCCGCCGCAGCGCGCGCAGCTGCGGTGCCACGGCGGGCAGGGCCTCGTCCGGTCCGGCCGCATCGGCCGCTGAGGAGCTCATGCCTCCATTGAGCCGCAGGCTTGCCCCTGGGACAAATTTCTTGCCTCAGAGGCAAATCGCTGCCGGGTCGGGGCCTCGGCTCTTACCGGTTGGCCACCGCCTGCTTGATCAGTGTCCTGCCGAAGTCCCACATCAGCCCGCCGCCGCTGTGCGCGTCGTCCATCACGTCCGTGAAGGCGTCGACGAACCGGTCCACCTCCCGCTCCCCGATGACCAGCGGCGGGATCAGCTTGATGACCTCCAGGTGGTCGCCGGAGACCTGGGTGAGGATGCGGTGCCGCTGGAGCAGGGGGACGACGACCATCTGCGCGAACAGGCCCTTGCGGGCGGCCTGCAGCATGGTCCAGCGGCTGCGCAGCTTCAGCGACCTGGGCCGGCCGAACTCGATGCCGATCATCAGTCCGCGGCCGCGGACGTCGGCGAGCAGCTCGTACTTGTCGGTCAGCGCGGCGAGCCGGGACCTCAGCTGCTCCCCGGTCGCACGCGCGTTGGCGACGATCTGTTCGTTCTCCATGACCGACAGCACGGCCAGGCCGGCCGCCATGGCCTGGGCGTTGGAGCCGAAGCTCGCCGAGTGCACCAGCACGCGGTCCATCGAGGAGTAGACCTTCTTGAAGATCCAGTCCTTGCCGAGGGTCGCGCCCACGGGGACGTAACCGCCCGACAGCGCCTTGGCCACGCACACCAGGTCCGGCTCCACGCCCTCCTCGTGCTGGTAGGCGTAGAAGTCGCCGGTACGGCCCAGGCCCGTCTGGACCTCGTCGGCGATGAGCAGCGCCTTGTGCCGGTGCAGCAGGTCCTGGGCGGCGCGCAGATAGCCGGGCGGGGCCTCGTGCACGCCCTTGCCCTGGATCGGCTCGACGATCAGGGCGGCGACGTCGCCCTTCTTCACCTCCCGCGCCAGTGCGTCGAGGTCGCCGAGCGGGACGGCGGTGTCGGGCAGCAGCGGGGCGAAGCCGTCCCGGAAGCCGGCCTCGCCGTTGACGGACAGGGAGCCGGTGGTCAGGCCGTGGAAGGCGTGGTCGCAGTAGAGGATCCGCGGCTTGCCGGTGGCGAACCGGGCGAACTTCAGCGCGGTCTCCACCGCCTCCGTACCGCTGTTGCCGAAGAACACGCGGTCCAGGTGCGGGCTGTGGGCGAGGAGCCGCTCGGCCAGCAGTCCGGGCAGCGGCTGGCAGTCGAAGCGGGTGAGGTCGGCGAGCTGGGCGTCGAGGACGTCGTGCAGCGCCTTGCGGACGACGGGGTGATGGCGGCCCAGCCCCATCACCCCGAACCCGGCCAGCATGTCCAGGTAGTCGTTGCCGTCCGCGTCCCAGAAGTACGCGCCCTCGCCGCGCTCGTAGACCTTGTCGAAGCCGATGGTGTGCAGCATGCGCGGGAGTTGGTGGTTGAGGTACTTCCCGTGCAACTCGTACCGTTCGGCTCCGCGCTCGGCCAGCAGCGCGGCGAGGTCGAACTCCTTGGTCATTCGGCTTTCTCCTTGACTGGGACGGCCGCCTCGACGACGGGGACGGCCGCGTCGGCGCCGACGCCCTCGGCGGCCTCCACGACGTCCGCGGCTTCCTTCACGGCCAGGCTGGCGCTGATCCGCCCGGCCACCTCGACCGGCGTGAGGCCGATGTCGGCGAGCACCTCCCCGCGCTTGGCGTGCGCGAGGAACTGCTCGGGGATGCCGAACCGCCGTACGGGCACGTCGACTTCGGCGTCGCCGAGGGCCAGGGCCACGGCGGAGCCGACGCCCGCCGAGCGGCTGTTGTCCTCGACGACGGCCACCAGGCGGTGCTCGGCGGCCAGGCCCGGCAGCGCCGGATCGACGGGTTTGACCCAACGGGGGTCGACCACCGTGCAGTTGACGCCGCGGGCTTCGAGCAGTTCGGCGGCCTGGAGGCAGACCGGCGCCATCACGCCGACGGCCACCAGCAGCACCTCCGGCCGCTCGGCCCGGTGCAGGACGTCCATGCCGCCCACCCGGTCCACGGCCGGGATCTCCGGCCCCACGGACTCCTTGGGGAAGCGGACCAGCGTCGGCGCGTCGTCGACGGCGACGGCCTCGCGCAACTGGGCGCGCAGCTGGTCGGCGTCGCGCGGGGCGGCGATGCGCAGCCCGGGCACGACCTGGAGGATGGACATGTCCCACATGCCGTTGTGGGAGGGCCCGTCGACGCCCGTGACGCCGGCCCGGTCCAGCACGAAGGTCACTCCGCAGCGGTGCAGCGCCACGTCCATCAGCAACTGGTCGAAGGCGCGGTTGAGGAAGGTGGCGTAGACGGCGACGACGGGGTGCAGGCCGCCGGTCGCCAGCCCGGCCGCGCTGACCGCCGCGTGCTGCTCGGCGATGCCGACGTCCCAGACCCGGTCGGGGAAGCGAGCGGCGAACTTGCCGAGGCCCACCGGGTGCAGCATGGCCGCCGTGATCGCCACGACGTCGTCGCGCTCCTCCCCGATTCTGACGATCTCGTCGCCGAACACCGAGGTCCAGGAAGGGGAGTTGGACGGCACGAGGGGCTCGCAGGTGAGCGGGTCCATCACGCCGACGGTGTGGAAGTGGTCCTCCTCGTGGGCCAGGGCGGGTTCGTAGCCGCGGCCCTTCTCGGTCAGGCAGTGCACGAGCACCGGCCCGTGGAAGCGTTTCGCTCGGCGGAGCGCCGACTCGACGGCACCGATGTCGTGTCCGTCGATCGGGCCGACGTACTTCAGGCCCAGGTCCTCGAACATGCCCTGCGGGGCGAAGGCGTCCTTGAAGCCCTTCTTCGCGCCGTGCAGGGACTCGTAGATGGTGTTGCCGACGACGGGCGTGCGCAGCAGCACCTCCTTGCCCCAGGCCAGCACCTTCTCGTAGGAGTCGGTGGTGCGCAGCGTGGCCAGGTGGTTGGCGAGGCCGCCGATGGTGGGCGCGTAGGAGCGCTCGTTGTCGTTGACGACGATGATCAGCGGCCGGTCCTTGGCGGCCGCGATGTTGTTCAGCGCCTCCCAGGCCATGCCGCCGGTCAGCGCGCCGTCGCCGATGACCGCGACGACGTGCCCCTTGTCGCCCTGCACCTGGCGGGCCTTGGCGAGCCCGTCGGCCCAGCCCAGGGCGGTGGAGGCGTGGCTGTTCTCGACGATGTCGTGCTCGGACTCCTCGCGCGAGGGGTAGCCGGACAGGCCCCCCTTGCCGCGCAGCTTGGAGAAGTCCTTGCGCCCGGTCAGGATCTTGTGGACGTAGCTCTGGTGGCCGGTGTCCCAGACGATGCGGTCCACCGGGGACTCGAAGACCCGGTGGAGCGCGATGGACAGTTCCACCACCCCCAGGTTGGGCCCGAGGTGTCCGCCGGTCCTGGCGACCGCGTGCACCAGGAACTCCCTGATCTCCTCGGACAGTTCGCGAAGCTGCGTCTCGGACAGCGCCTTCAGGTCGCGTGGTCCCCGGATGTTCTCCAGAATCGTCACGCTCGGGCCCCCTTCGGTCCGTGCTGTTCAACTCACGGTGACGGCCGGCTCCCCCGACGCGACGCCGTCCTTCTCCATCTGTTCGGCGATCTTCATCGCCTCCTCGATGAGGGTCTCCACGATCTTCGACTCGGGCACGGTCTTGACGACCTCGCCCTTGACGAAGATCTGCCCCTTGCCGTTGCCGGAGGCGACCCCCAGGTCCGCCTCCCGCGCCTCACCGGGACCGTTGACCACACAACCCATCACGGCTACCCGCAGCGGGACTTCCATGCCCTCCAGGCCCGCCGTGACCTCGTCGGCGAGCTTGTAGACGTCCACCTGCGCCCGACCGCAGGACGGACACGACACGATCTCCAGCCGCCGTTGCCTGAGGCCCAGCGACTCCAGGATCTGGATGCCGACCTTGACCTCCTCGGCGGGCGGGGCGCTCAGCGAGACCCGGATGGTGTCGCCGATGCCCTGCGACAGCAGCGCCCCGAAGGCGACCGCCGACTTGATCGTGCCCTGGAAGGCGGGACCGGCCTCGGTCACCCCGAGGTGCAGCGGGTAGTCGCACCGTTCGGCCAGCAGCCGGTAGGCGTTGACCATCACCACGGGGTCGTTGTGCTTGACCGAGATCTTGATGTCCCGGAAGTCGTGCTCCTCGAAGAGCGACGCCTCCCACAGCGCCGACTCCACCAGCGCCTCGGGCGTCGCCTTGCCGTACTTCTGCAGCAGCCGCTTGTCCAGGGAGCCCGCGTTGACGCCGATGCGGATCGGCGTGCCGTGGTCCCTGGCGGCCTTGGCGATCTCCTTGACCTGGTCGTCGAACTTCTTGATGTTGCCGGGGTTGACGCGTACGGCCGCGCAGCCGGCCTCGATCGCCGCGAACACGTACTTCGGCTGGAAGTGGATGTCCGCGATCACCGGGATCTGCGACTTCCTGGCGATGGTCGCCAGCGCGTCCGCGTCGTCCTGCGTGGGGCAGGCGACGCGGACGATCTGGCAGCCGGAGGCGGTGAGTTCGGCGATCTGCTGGAGGGTGGCGCCGACGTCGGACGTACGGGTCGTCGTCATCGACTGCACCGACACCGGTGCCCCGCCCCCGACCGCCACCGGCCCGACGTGGATCTGCCGCGACACGCGCCGCTCGGCGATCGGCCGGGCCGGTACGTCGGGGACACCGAGAGAGACGGCGGTCATGTCGTCACTCCCGGTTTCCGGCGACCGTCTCGCGCATCGCGCGCAGGGACTCCTTGAGCGACCCCATGGTGGCGAGGACGGCGGTGGGCTCGTAGCCGCAGTGCGCCATGCAGTTGGCGCAGCGCGGGTCCTTGCCGCGGCCGTACTTGTCCCAGTCGGTCTCCTCGATGAGTTCGCGGTACGTCGGCACGTACCCGTCGCTCATCAGGTAGCAGGGGCGCTGCCAGCCGAAGAGCGAGTAGTTCGGGATCGCCCAGGCGGTGCAGGGGAAGTCGACCTTGCCCTCGAGGAAGTCGAGGAACAGCGGGGAGTGGTTGAGCCGCCACCTGCGGCGGTTGCCGCCGGCGAAGGCCTTCTTGAACAGCTCGCGGGTCTGCTCCACGCCGAGGAAGTGCTCCTGGTCGGGCGCCTTCTCGTAGGCGTAGGCGGGCGAGATCATCATCTCGTCGACCTTGAGGTCGTCGTTGAGGAAGTTGAGGACCTCGATGATGGTCTGCGGGGTGTCGGTGTTGAAGAACGTCGAGTTGGTGGTGACCCGGAAGCCGCGCCGCTTGGCCTCCTTGATCGCCTCGACGGCCTCGTCGAAGACGCCCTCCTTCGCCACCGACTCGTCGTGCCGCTCGCGCAGCCCGTCGATGTGCACGGCGAAGGCGAAATAGGGGGAGGGCTTGAACTTGTCCATCTTCTTGCGCAGCAGCATGGCGTTGGTGCAGAGGAACACGTATTTCCTCTTCGCCACCAACTGCCGCACGATCTCATCGATCTGAGGGTGCATCAGCGGCTCGCCGCCGGCGATGGACACCATCGGCGCACCGGATTCGAGCACCGCCCCAACGGCCTGCGCGACCGGCATGCGCTGCTTGAGCACGCCCGCCGGATGCTGGATCTTGCCGCAGCCCTCGCATTTCAGGTTGCACGCGAAGAGGGGTTCCAGCTCCACGATGAGCGGGAACTTGTCCCGCTTGCGGAGCTTCTGTTCGGCCAAGTAAGTAGCGACTTTGATGGACTGACGCAGCGGCATGGCCATCTGGCTCACCTCCTGGGGAGCGGCAACGATCGGTGCCATTCGAAAAAAGCGGGAAGTACGGAGCGAAGGACGCGGAAGGCTGATATTCCCCCGCGCACCGTGCCGATCCGGACGAGTTCATGTTCTGGAGCGTCCACGACCACCCGTACGGCCGCAACGGGGCGCTCACCGGTGCGCACGGCGCTCAGGAGCGTCGCCGCGGATTCCATGTCGACCGCGATTGCGCCGGTGGCGAGCAGGTCCGACCGCTCCTGACCGCGGACCACGTGGTCCGAGCCGGTGAGGGGGCCGGTGTGGACGGTGCGCCCGGGTACGGCACGCGCCAGCTCCTTGACCAGCAGGTCGGTCTCCACGCACGGAACGGTTCCGTCCGGGTCCCGGGTCTCCTCGGCGACGACCAGGTCGCCGGGGTGCATGCCGGGGGCGAGGCCGGCGCAGAAGCCCGTGGCCAGCACGGCGGCCGCGGTCAGCGCCGGATCGGCCAGGACCCGGGTGACGGACCGTGCGGCCGCCCTGGGTCCCATGCCGGTGCGCAGGACGGTGACCGGCCCGCCCGCACCGCCGCGGTCGCCGGTGCGCAGGGCGAGGTGCTCGATGCCGAGCGCGCAGGCGATCAGCAGCGGGGACGGGGCGGGCTGGGAGCTCATCAGCTCCCCTCGGCCTTGGCGAAGGGTTCGCCGTGGACGTACCGGCCGAGGGCGGTCAGCGGGAAGACCTGCCGGTAGAGGTGGTAGTTGATGGAGAAGTCCCAGGGGAAGCCGGTACCGGTGAAGTAGGGCTCGTCCCAGGAGCCGTCCTCGCGCTGGGCGAGCGCCAGCCACGCGACGCCCCGCTCGACGGCCTTGGAGTCCCTCTCCCCCGCCGCCAGCAGCGCCATCAGCGCCCACGCGGTCTGCGAGGCGGTGGAGGCACCCCTGCCGCTCCACTGCCTGGCGTCCTTGTAGGAGCGCAGGTCCTCGCCCCAGCCGCCGTCGTCGTTCTGCACCGACTCCAGCCAGGCGACCGCGCGCCGGATCGCGGGGTGCGAGCCGGGGAACCCGGCGGCGACGAGGGCGGGTACGACGGACCCGGTGCCGTAGATGTAGTTGACGCCCCAGCGCCCAAACCACGAGCCGTCCGGCTCCTGTTCGGCCAGCAGCCACTCGATGCCGCGCCGGGTGCGCGGGTCGTGGGCGAGGCCCTCGACGGCCAGCATCTCCACCACGTGCGCGGTGACGTCGGCGGAAGGCGGGTCGATGACCTCGCCGAAGTCGCAGAACGGCAGACGGTTGGGGAAGGGGCTGGTGTTGTCGACGTCGAAGGCGCCCCAGGCGCCGTTCTTCGACTGCATGCCGAGGTTCCAGCGCACCCCGCGCCCGATCGCCTTCTCCACGCGCTCCGGGTCGTGGTGCTTGACCCGGCGCAGCGCGAGGACCACCTCGGCGGTGTCGTCGATGTCGGGGTAGTTGTCGTTGTGGAACTCGAACGCCCAGCCGCCCGGCGGCAGTCCGGGCCGCTTGACCGACCAGTCGCCGGGCCGGACGATCTGTTCGCCCAGCATCCAGTCGGCGGCCTTGACGAGTTGCGGGTGGTCGGCGGGCACGCCGGCGTCGGCCAGCGCGATGGTGGCCAGGCAGGTGTCCCACACCGGCGACTGGCAGGCCTCGATCATCCGGGCCCCGTCCTCGCGCCACACGGCGAACCGGTCCAGGGACGCCAGCCCCTCGCGCATCACGGGGTGCTGGAGGTCGTAGCCGAGCAGGTACAGCGCGATGACCGAGTACACGGCCGGCGGCTGGATGCCGCCCCAGCAGCCGTCGTTCTCCTGCCGCTCGATGATCCAGCGGGCTGCGGAGTTCACGGCGGCCTTGCGCAGTCGGCGCGGGATGACCTTGCGGAGCTGGTGCAGCGCCTTGTCCAGACGCTGGAAGGCACCGTCCCAACTGGCCACCGGGGCGAGGGGCCTGGGCGGGTTCGGCTGGGCGGGGTCGGTGTGCAGCTCGTCGAGCGGGAAGGGCGCGGGACGCACCGGCCGCTTCGCGGAGACGATCGTCAGCGGCACGATCGTCTGCCGGGCCCAGCATCCGAAGTCGTAGATGTTGAGCGGTACCCAGCTGGGGAAGTAGATCAGCTCCGGCGGGAGTTCGGGCAGGTCCTCCCACTTCCACCAGCCGAACAGGGCGAGCCAGATCCGGGTGAAGACCCGGGCGGCCGCGATGCCGCCCTGCTCGCGGATCCAGGCCGACGCCCTGGCCATGTGGGGGGCGTCGGGCGCGTCGCCGGCCAGGCGCAGGGCGACGTAGGCCTCGATGGTGGTGGAGAGCTCGCCGGGTCCGCCGTAGAAGGTGGCCCAGGTGCCGTCCTCGCGCTGTTCGCCGCGGATGAAGAGCGCGGCGGCGTGGGTGGTGGCCTCGTCCAGGATGCCCAGGAACTGCCGCAGCAGCAGGTCCTCGGCGTCCATCGTGACGTTGGTCTCGAGGTCGCCCTTCCACCAGCCCTCGGCGTCCTGCCGGGACAGCAGGAAGTCGGTGGCGCGCTGGACGGCGCGTGCGGCGGCGTCGTGCACCCCGGCCGCCACGGGGATCGTGCTGTTGCTTTCGCTGGCCGAGGCAGCTCGGGGCGGCAGTGCCCCGGTGCTTCCGTCGGTCGTCGCTGTCATGGCTTCCCCTTCGTGCAGTCGTGCAAGTCGTGCTGCTGTGGGTCCGCCGTCGGCCGGTGCGCTTCGGTGCCCGAGGCAACCGGCCGGCGACTACGCGAGGACTATTCGACCGATAATGATCATCTCTTCCGTACGACGACGAAGTCGGCGAGCGCCGCGAACCGTGCCCGCACCCGGTCGGGCATGTCGATGGCGTCCAGCGCTTCGATGGCGATGGTGTGCTGACGGCGCGCTTCCCCGGCCGTCCACTCGCGGCCGCCCGCCTCCTCGATGAGGGCGGCGCGGGCCGCGAACTCCTCCTCGGAGAAGTTCTCGAAGTCGCTGCTCTTGGCGTCGGCGGCGAGCATCTCGCCGAGCCGCTCGGAGGCGGGGCCGCCCGCCGCGAGCGCGGCCACGACCGGCAGGGACTTCTTGCGCTGGCGCAGGTCGCTCCAGGTCTGCTTGCCGGTGGAGACCGGGTCGCCCCAGATGCCGAGCAGGTCGTCGACGGCCTGGAAGGCCAGGCCCAGGTGGTAGCCGTACTTCTCCAGCGTGTCGGCGGTGCGCTCGTCCGCGCCGCCGAGGACCGCGCCGATGGAGGAGGCGCAGGCGAGCAGGGCGCCGGTCTTGTTGCCCTCCATCTCCAGGCACTCCTCGACGCTGACGCGGTCGCGGTGCTCGTAGGAGATGTCCTGGGCCTGGCCGTCGATCAGGGCCCGGGTGGCGGTGGTCAGGCGCCGGGTGGCGCGGCCGGCCTCGGCCGAGCCGAGTTCCAGGAGCACCTCGTTGGCGAGGGCGAACAGGGCGTCGCCGACAAGGATCGCCTGGGCGGGGCCGTGCACCTTCCAGACGGTGTCGCGGTGGCGGCGCTGCTCGTCGCCGTCCATCAGGTCGTCGTGCAGGAGGGAGAAGTTGTGGACGAGTTCGACGGCGACGGCGCCGGGGATGCCGGTCTCCGGCGCCGCGCCGGTGACCTCGGCGGACAGCACCGCCAGGGCGGGGCGCACGGCCTTGCCGCCGTCGCCGTCGGCGGGGTTGCCGTCGGCGTCGATCCAGCCGAAGTGGTAGGCGGAAACGGTGTCCATGGGAGGGGCCAGGCGGTCTACGGCCGCCCGCAGTACCGGTGTGGCAAGGGTCCGGCCGCGCTCCAGGAGCGCGGTCACGTCCACCGCGTCGGCAGCCGTCTCGGCCGGGGGCACAGTGGGCACAGTCTCTCCTCTTGTTGCGGTACCGGGGGTGCGGGGGCCTGCCGGGTGCTGATCGAGCATCAGGCCGCCTCCTCGAACTCGAAGAGGTGGCCGGGGCGGGGCCGGCCCAGGGCGGCGAGCGCGGCGTCCGCCGCGCTCACCCCACTGCGGACCGCACTCTCCATGGTCGCGGGCCACCCGGTGGCGGTCCACGCTCCGGCCAGGTAGAGGCCGGGGGCTTTCGTGCGGGCACCGGGCCGCAGCCGTCCGACGCCGGGGGCGGGAGCGAAGGTGGCGGTGCGCTCCCGGGTCACGAAGAAGTCCTTCACCACGGCGCCGCGCGCGCCCGGAAGCAGTCGTTCCAGCTCGGGCAGATAGCGCTCCCGCAGCACGGCGACCGGTGCGTCGATCTCGTCCTGCGCCGCCGACTGCGACAGCGCGAGGTACTGGCCCGCGCGCAGGCCGGAGGCGTCGGTGCGGTCGAAGACCCACTGGACGGGGGTGCCGAGGGCCGCGAAGAAGGGCTTGTCGAGCACCTTGCGGTCGTAGACGACGTGGACGTTGAGGATCGGGGCGGTGCCGATCGCCAGAAGATTTTCCGGCGCGTCGAGTGCGCCGTCCGGCAGCAGGTCATGGGCCTCGCGCTGGGGTACGGCGAGCACGACGGCGTCCGCGGTGAGCGTCTCGCCGGGAACCTGAACGCGCAGGCGTCCGTTTTCGTCAGTGAGGATGGAGGTGACGCGTGTACGGACCTCGGTACGCACGCCCGCGGAGTCGAGCGCCTTGCGGGCGAGCCGGTCATGCAGTTCGCCCAGCGGGACGCGCGCCCATCCGATGTCGGCCGCGCCCGGGTCGGAGAGCAGACCGGTCTTGAACACCATCGCGGCGAGCGACAGCGAGGCGTCGCCCGCGACCGCGTTGAGGGTGGCGACCCCGACCAGGTCCCACAGGGCCTCGACGGCACGCGCCGACTGACCGTGCGCGGTCAGCCAGCTGCCGAAGTCCTGCGTGTCCAGGGTCGGATCGGCGAGGTCGAGCCCCTTGAGCGCGAGCGCGGCCCGGCCCACCCTGGCCCGCTCGGCGAGCGAGAGATGCGGGTACGTGGCCAGGCTGCGCCCCAGATGCAGCGGCACCGGCAGCGGGTCGCGCCGCAGGCGTCCCAGCCGCCGTCCCGCGGGCTTCGCGAGGTCGAGTACGGGCACGTCGAGACGATCCTGCAGCGGCGCCAGCGCCGTGCCCTCGATGCGGTCGAGGAACCAGCGGTAGGCGGTGCAGCAGCGCAGGTACACGTGCTGGCCGTTGTCGACGGTCAGGTCGCCGCGCTGGAAGGAGAAGGCGAGCCCGCCCAGGCGCGGCCGGCCTTCGAGCAGGGTGACGCGGACACCCGCGTCGGCGAGCGCGAGCGCGGCGGTGATGCCGGCGAGCCCGCCGCCGACCACGACGGCGTCCTTGCCGCCGCGCCCCGCGACGTCGCCGCCGTGCGCCGCGATGTGCGCGAGCGGCTCGTCGGCCCGCGTGCCGTCGGTCATCGTGCACCCTCCCCTGCGCGGCCGCCGAGCTGGTTGAACGGTTCACGGCACGCTGTCGCAGTCAGGGACGCCGCCCCTTGCCGGAGGGTTGCGTGCCGCTTTTCGCCGGTGGCGTCACCTAGGACCGGTTTGTCCATCAGGCGCGCCTCCTGACGGTCCGCCGCGTGACGTGCCGGGTGTCCAGGCCGGACAGGCCCCGGACGGCGACGTACGCCTTCTCACGCCCGGGCAGCGAGACCCGGCCGCGCAGCACGGCCTCCGGGTCGCGCTCGATGCGGTCGAGCAGCCTGCGGTAGATGCCGGCCATGGCGGCGACGCAGGCGCCGCTGCGCCGGTCGAGCATGGGAAGGAGCCGGTAGCCCTCGGCGAAAAGAGCGCGGGCCCGTCGCACTTCGAAGTGCACGAGGCCCGCGAAGTCGGAGCCCTCCGGCGGAGTCGGCCCGTTGAACCCGGCCGAACACCCGAATTTCGCGAGGTCGTCGGCGGGCAGATAGGTGCGGCCGCCCTCGGCGTCCTCGCGGACGTCTCTGAGGATGTTGGTGAGCTGCAGCGCGAGCCCGAGCGTGTCGGCGTACTCCGGCGCGCGCTCGGCGCCGCGCGCCCCGGGTTCCGTACCGAACACGCCGAGCGAGAGCCGGCCGATGGCGCCCGCGACACACCGGCAGTAGACCTTCAGGTCGTCCCAGGTCTCGTAGGTCTCGCCGCGGACGTCCATCAGCACGCCGTCGATGAGCTCGTCGAGGCCGTCGAGCGGGATCGGGAAGGCGTCGGCCGCGTGGGCGAGCGCGACCGCGACCGGGTCGGTGTCGTCCTCGGCGACCGACCGCTCGCGCACCCGCGTCAGCAGCGCGCGGGTGTCCTCGAGCCGGGCGGCCTTCACGTCGCCGGCCAGATCGCCGTCACCGATGTCGTCGACGCGCCGCGAGAACGCGTACAGCGCGGACATCGCACGCCGCTTCGGCGTCGGCAGCAGTCTGATGCCGTACGCGAAGTTACGGGCCTGCTGTCCGGTGACGGCCTCGCAGTAGCTGTAGGCGGCGAGTACCGGTGCGGACACGTGTGCTGACAAGTCCACGGTCCGGATCACCCCTCTCCTCGCAGAGTCACGCCCACCTCACGCAGCAACTGGATCTTGCCGGGCTTGGGCGGGCCGGGAAGTACGTCGTATTCGGCGGCGGCGATCGCGCGGATCGCCGCCCTTCCCCCCGCCACGAACCCTGCGAGCAGCAGCTTCAACCTGCCGTGGACGCTACCCACGAGGGGGGCGCCTTCATTCAGGAGAACGCGGGCGCGTTCCGCTTCGTATGCGATCAGTGCGCGCACCGATGCGCCCGCGGTGGGTGTGGCGAGATCCGCTTCCTGGACGTGAAACCGCTTCATGTCCTCGGCGGGCAGGTAGATGCGGTCGCGGCCGAGGTCCTCGGCGACGTCCTGCAGGTGTTCGACGATCTGGAGTGCGGTACAGATCGCGTCCGAGAGGCGGATGCGCTCGGGGGTCGAGGTGCCGGTGACGGCGAGGACCAGGCGGCCCACGGGGTTGGCCGACAGCTCGCAGTAGGCGAGCAGGTCGTCGTAGGTCTCGTACCGGCTGACGAGCTGGTCCTGGCGGTTGGCGGCGATCAGGCCGAGGAAGGGCTCGGGGGTGAGGTCGCGGCGGCGAACGGTGGCTTGAAGTCGGCGCAGCAGGGGGTGGCCGGGCGTGCCGTCGAAGACGCGTTCCAGGTCGGCCTCGAAGGCGTCCAGGAGCAGCAGCCGGTCCTCGGCGTCCTCGGGCGACACGCCGAGCAGACGGGCGTCGGCGCCGCCGGGGGCGAGATCGCCGTCGCCGATGTCGTCGACGAGACGGGCGAAGCCGTACACCGCCATGAGATCGTCGCGCCAGGTCCGCGGCAGGAAGAACGGTGCCACGGGGAAGTTCTCCGCCGCGGCCTTGTCGAGCGTGCCGCGCTCCGGGTCGCCGGGGGGCGGCGTGCCGGCCGCCGTCATCGTCGGCTGCCCTGGGCGGGGACGGCACATGCTGCGTTGAGCTGGGGAGTTTCCGTAGCCATTGCCGTCACATCTCCCGTTCTACACTGCCGACCCAATACACACTATTTCGGACACGCCGCCCGGCACCGCGCGCGGCCGTCCCGGTCGAGGGTGTCGCGCATTATCGCCTGACTTGCCGCCTTTCGGGACCGGTCCAGCTTACGTTGTACAACGCAGCGACGTTCCCTGGGGTGTCCTGCACATCACAACAACACACCGATTGGCGTCAAGATTCCTAAGGCGAGCACGAGTTGACGTTTCCTTTGCAGACGCAGGGCCCCGGCGGGGAGGTTCCGCCGGGGCCCGGTCAAGCGTGTCGGCCCTGTTCGTCCACCGCGGGGTGGACTACTTGCCCGTGAACTTCTCGTACTCCTTGAGGACCTCTTCGGTGGGTCCGTCCATGCGCAGCTCGCCGCGTTCCAGCCACAGCACGCGGTCGCAGGTGTCGCGGATCGACTTGTTGCTGTGACTGACGAGAAACACCGTGCCGGCCTCCTTGCGCAGCTCCCGGATGCGCTGCTCGGAGCGGATCTGGAACTTGCGGTCACCGGTGGCCAGCGCCTCGTCGATCATGAGGACGTCGTGGTCCTTGGCGGCGGCGATGGAGAACCGCAGCCGGGCCGCCATGCCGGAGGAGTAGGTGCGCATTGGCAGGGTGATGAAGTCGCCCTTCTCGTTGATGCCGGAGAAGTCGACGATGTCCTGGTAGCGCTCCTTGATCTCCTCCCGGGACATGCCCATCGCCAGACCGCCCAGGATGACGTTCTTCTCGCCGGTGAGGTCGTTCATCAGGGCCGCGTTGACGCCGAGGAGCGAGGGCTGGCCGTTGGTGTAGACCCGGCCGCTCTCGGCGGGCAGCAGGCCGGCGATGGCGCGCAGCAGGGTCGACTTGCCGGAGCCGTTGGAGCCGATCAGACCGATCGCCTCGCCCTTGTACGCCACGAAGGAGACGCCCCGCACGGCGTGCACCTTGCGTACGCCCCGCTCGTCGCCGCGCTTGAGGATGCGGCTGAGGGCGGCGGTGGCGCTGCCCTTGCCGGTCTTGGCACCGTGCACGCGGTAGACGATGTGCAGATCGTCGGCGATGACGGTGGGGACGCGCTCGTCGCGCACCTGCTCAGCCACGGCCGTACCTCTCCTCCGCCTTCCAGAAGTACAGGAACCCGCCGAGCGCGCACAGCACGGCCCAGCCGCCCGCGACCGCCCAGACGTGGTCGGGGAGGTTCTCCGAGCCGTAGCCGTCGATGAGGGCGAAGCGCATCAGGTCCATGTAGATGGCGGCCGGGTTCCACTGCAGGACGTTCGCGGCCCACTGCGGCTTGTCGGCGAGGAAGACCGGGATGGAGAACATCACGCCGGACGCGTACATCCAGGTGCGCATCACGAACGGCATGAGCTGGGCGAGGTCCGGGGTCTTCGCGCCGGCCCGGGCGAAGATCAGGGCGAGCCCGGTGTTGAACAGGAACTGCAGGGCGAGCACCGGGACGATCAGCAGCCAGGAGGCGTCCGGGTAACTGCCGAAGCCGGCGGCCACCGCGAACAGCACGATCATCGAGAACAGCAGCTGCTGGAGCTGCTGGAGCGCGAAGGAGATCGGCAGGGAGGCGCGCGGGAAGTGCAGGGCGCGCACCAGGCCGAGGTTGCCGGAGATCGCGCGCACGCCCGCCATCACCGAGCTCTGCGTGAAGGTGAACACGAACACGCCGGTGACCAGGAACGGGATGTACACGTCCCGGGGCAGGCCGCGGTTGGCCTTGAGGATCAGGCCGAAGATGAAGAAGTACACGGCCGCGTTCAGCAGCGGGGTGGCCACCTGCCACAGCTGGCCGAGCTTGGCCTGGCTGTACTGGGCGGTCAGCTTCGCCCGGGAGAAGGCGAGGATGAAGTGACGCCGGGCCCAGAGCTGGCGGACGTACTCGACGAGGGAGGGACGGGCTCCGCTGACCGTCAGCCCGTATCGGGCGGCGAGCTGCCCGGCCGTGAGGCCCTCGTCGGGCGACACGGCCGCGCCGAGGGCGGCCGTGGCGTCGTGCGTTGTCTCACTCACTGGTGGGTCTCACTCACTGATGCGAACCTTCGTCTTCGTGCGCGGCCGGTGCGGGCCGCCGCGGAGGCCGGGTACCCGGGTCGGATCTGCCGGCTCACAGGAAAGAGCTTGTCAGATCACAGGGGGGCGGCCCAGCCGGGTCAGCCGCCACACCGTCCGCCACCTCATGGGCCGGCGCGGCCCGCACGGCGTGCTCCAGCCCTCCCTGAAGCCGCCGAACCACGCCTTCAGGGCGGGGCGCGAGGGGCGGCGGACCAGCGTGAGCAGCAGCCAGACCCCGAGGTAGACGGGGATCAGCGGGGCGGGCAGGTTGCGGCGGGCGAGCCAGACGCGGTTGCGGGCGACCATGCGGTGGTAGACCGCGTGCCGGGAGGGCGCGGTGGTGGGGTGGTACAGCACCATGTCGGCCCGGTAGTCGATGGCCCAGCCCGCGTCGAGGGCGCGCCAGGCCAGGTCGGTCTCCTCGTGGGCGTAGAAGAACTCGTCCGGCAGGCCGCCGACTTCGGCGAAGACCCGGGTGCGTACGGCGTTGGCGCCGCCGAGGAAGGTGGTGACCCGGGAGGAGCGCATCGGGTCGGAGGCGCGCAGCCGCGGGACGTGCCGGCGCTGGGTGACGCCGGTGTCGGGGTCGGCGATGCGGAAGCTGACGATGCCGAGCTCGGGGTCGTCGGCGAAGGCCCTGCGGCACAGCTCGGCGGTGTCGTGGTGGGCGAGGAGGCCGTCGTCGTCGAGGAACATCAATATGTCGACATCGCGGCCGCCCGGGCCGAAGGCCTCGATGCCGACGTTGCGCCCGCCGGGGATGCCGAGGTTCTCGGGCAGCTCGATGGTCCGCACGCCCTCGGGGACGTCCGGGACCGGCGAGCCGTTGCCGACCACGACGACCTCGACCGGGTCGCCCTCCTGCTTGGCGACCGAGTCGAGCAGGGCGCGCAGCTCCTCGGGGCGGTTGCCCATCGTGATGATGACCGCGCCGACCTTCATGCCGCTCACTTCAGCCTGCTGGAGGCGAGGATGGACACCAGGTGCAGGAGCGTCTGCAGCAGCGCGATGCCGGCCATCACGGCGACGCCGAGCCGGGAGAAGAACAGGTCGCCGCGCACGTGGTCGGCGATCGCCAGGACCAGGATCACCAGGGACGCCTCGATGCCGAGGATCAGCCGGTGGAACTTCAGCGCGGCGGCGGCCCGGCGGGCCAGCGCCATGCCGGAGGAGCGCATCTCGGCGGCGGCCTCCTGCACGGGCGGCTTGCCGGCCTGGTGGCGGGCGACGCCGACCAGGTCGGTCTCGGCCTTGATCAGGATCGCGCCGAGCCCGGCGAGGGTGCCGAGGAAGGCCCACAGCCAGTCGATACGGCCGCTGCCGAACGGGTCGGCGGCACGCAGCCCGAAGCCGACGAGGACGGCGGCGTCGGTGAGGTAGGCGCCGACCCGGTCCAGATAGACGCCGTTGAGAGAGTACTGCTTCTTCCACCGCGCGATCTCGCCGTCGACGCAGTCCAGCAGCAGGTACATCTGGACGCAGACGACACCGAGCACGGCGCCCGCGATCCCCGGCACCAGCAGTGCCGGGGCCGCGAGCACGCCGAAAACGGTCATCAGGTACGTGAGCTGGTTGGGCGTGACCCTGGTGTTTACCAGGTAGCGGTCGACCCGCAGGGACACCTCGCGCATGTAGAGGCGCCCCATCCAGTGCTCACCGCTGCGCCGGTCCTTGACCCCCGCGGGGTGGACGACCGGACGGAGTTCAGCTACCGATGGCCTTGACATAGTCGGCGTACGTGTCCTTGATCTGGTCGGTTTTCAGGTCGAGGTGTTCGAGGATGGTGTAGCGGCCGGGCCGGGTCTCCGGGGCGAACTCCACGGCGCGGACGAACTCGTCGACCGTGAAGCCGATCTCCTCCGGCAGCACCGGCAGCCCGTGCCGACGCAGCACCTCGGCCATGTACGCCGACTCCTCGTGGGCTCCGCGCAGGTACATCGCGAAGGCGGCGCCGAGGCCGCACTGCTCGCCGTGGGCGGCGGCCCGCTTCGGGTAGAGCAGGTCGAAGGCGTGGTTGATCTCGTGGCAGGAGCCCGAGGCGGGCCGGGAGTCGCCGGAGATCGACATCGCGATGCCGGTGAGGACCAGCGCCTCCGCGAGCACCTGGAGGAAACTGTTGTCCCCGATGCCGCCGGGGTGGCGGAGCACCGCCTCGCCGGCCTGGCGGGCCATCGCCGCGGCGAGACCGTCGATCTTCTCGCCCTTGACGCGGTTCGCCAGTTCCCAGTCGGCGATCGCGTTGATGTTGGAGACCGCGTCGCCGATGCCCGCGCGCACGAAGCGGGCGGGCGCCTCGCGGATGACGTCGAGGTCGATGACGGCCGCGATCGGGTTGGGCACGCCGTAGGAGCCGCGGCCCGCGTCGTTGTCGAGGGTGGCGACCGGCGAGCACAGGCCGTCGTGCGCGAGGTTGGTCGGTACGGCGACCAGGGGCAGGCCGACCCGCGCCGCGGCGAACTTCGCGCAGTCGATGATCTTGCCGCCGCCGAGGCCCACGACCGCGTCGTAGTGGCCGGCCTTTATGTCGCCGGCCAGCCGCACCGCGTCGTCGAGGGTGCCTCCGCCGACCTCGTACCAGGTCGCGCCGGGCAGCGAGGGGGCGATCCGCTCGCGCAGCCGGGCCCCGGAGCCGTTGCTGACGGCGACGGCGAGCCGCCCGGAGGTGGAGATGCGCTCGTCGGCCAGCACGCACGCCAGATCGTCGAGGGCACCCGGGCGGATGTCCACGACGAGCGGCGAGGGGATGAGCCGGGTCAGTACTGGCACGCGATCTCCCGTCCGCGGGCGAGATCGTCGTGGTTGTCGATCTCGACCCACTCGACGTCGCCGATCGGCGCCACGTCGATCCGGAAGCCGCGGTTGACGAGCTCCTGGTACCCGTGCTCGTAGAACTGCTGCGGGTCGGTCTCCCAGACGGTCTTCAGGGCGTCGGCCAGCTCGGGGGCGGCGTCGCCCTCGATGAGGGTGACGCCGATGTACTCGCCGGTCGCCTCGGCGGGGTCCATCAGCTTGGTGATCTTCGTCATGCCCTTCGCGGGGTCGACGACGACCTTCATCTCCTCGTCGGCGAGGTGCTTGACCGTGTCCAGGGCGAGGATGATGCGGCGGCCCTCGCCGCGCGCGGCGAGCAGCGTCTTCTCGACGGAGACCGGGTGGACGGTGTCGCCGTTGGCGAGGATCACGCCGTCCTTGAGGGCGTCACGGCCGCACCACAGGGAGTAGGCGTTGTTCCACTCCTCGGCCTTGTCGTTGTCGATGAGGGTGAGCTTGAGCCCGTACTTCGCCTCCAGGGCCGCCTTGCGCTCGTACACGGCCTCCTTGCGGTAGCCGACGATGACCGCGACCTCGGTCAGACCGATCTCGGCGAAGTTGCCGAGGGTCAGGTCCAGGACCGTGGGTTCGCCCTCTATGCCCGCGGGCCCCACCGGCACCAGCGCCTTGGGAAGGCTGTCGGTGTAGGGGCGCAGACGCCGTCCGGCGCCGGCCGCCAGCACGAGGCCGATCATGCGGGTTCTCCTTCATCGTGTACGGCGGGCGCGCCGCCCTTGTGGGCGGCCACCCAGAAGCGGATGCTCTCGACGAGCACCACGAGGGCGACGGCCACGGCGAGGACCGTGAGCGCGACCTTGAACTGCGAGGCGGTGAGCGCGGCGGCCAGGACGGTGACCAGCAGCGTCCGCCCCTCCTGCCCCCCGATGGCCCGCGTCAGCCAGGCCGGGGGCGCTCCGGCGTCGCCGCGGATGCGGTACACCGTGTCGTAGTGATGGTAGGCGACGGCGGCCACCAGCCCGAAAGCCGCGGGCAGCACTCCGTTTACCCCGGATTGGGCCGCCAGCACCAGGACGGTGCCGTACTCGGCGGCGCGGAAGAGCGGCGGCACGAGCCAGTCGAGGGCGCCCTTGAGGGGGCGGTGGACGGCCTGACCGGCGGTGATCGTGTACACGACGGCGCCGGCGACGGGCGCCCAGGTCACCCCGGAGAAGAGGGCGACGGTGAGGATCGCGGTGCCGGCCGCCGCGACCAGCAGCGGGGAGCCGAGACGCGCGCGGGTGGCACGCGCCACGAGGGTGGCGAGCGGTCCGTTGTCCGCGAGGTCGGCGAGGGCGGTGGCGGCCCGGTCCGTCCGCTGCGCCTTCCGGGTCAGCGAGCGCAGCACCCGGCCGGCCGTGGTGTACGTCGCCGCGAACGCGCAGCCGATCAGCAGGACGTAGAAGGTGATCCGGGGAGTCGTGGCCGCCGTCAGGATCGCGATCATCGCCCACCGCTCGCCGATCGGCAGGACGATCATCCGGCGCACCCACACCGTCCAGCCGACGCTGTCGAGCTTGTCCGAAAGGGCCGCCGTGGGGCTGGTGTTGGCGGTCGCGTCGTGGTTGGCCTCGTTGAAGGAGAAGTCGACGACGTGCCGGCAGGTCTGGAGGATCATCGCGCCGAGGGCCAGCGCCCATACGTCGTCGCCGCCCCGGGCCGCGCCCAGCGCCAGCCCCGCGTAGTAGGCGTACTCCTTGGCCCGGTCGAAGGTGGCGTCCAACCAGGCGCCGAGCGTGGAGTACTGCAGGGAGTAGCGGGCCAACTGGCCGTCGGTGCAGTCCAGTACGAAGGAGGCGATCAGCAGGACGCCCGCGGCGACGAAGCCGGCGCGGGTGCCGGTGGCCGCGCAGCCGGCCGCGATGAGCGCGGTGAGCAGGGAGGCGGTGGTGACCTGGTTCGGGGTCAGGCCGCGACGGGCGCACCAGCGGGCGAGGTAGCGGGAGTAGGGGCTGATGAAGAACGTGGTGAAGAAGCCGTCCCGCGACTTCACGGCCGACTTCAGGCGTACGGCCTCGTCGTCGACGTTCGCGACGGCCTGCCGTGCCTCGTTGCGGGCCTGCGGGTCGGCGGGGACGGCGGCGACCAGGCTGCCGAGCTCGGGGCGGTGCACGGCCGCGCCCTCGGCGTCGAGGGCGGTGACGACGCGGTCGGCGAGGTTGTCCACCGCCAGCGCCGTACCGCCGCCGGCGGAGTTCTCGCGGGCCAGCGCCCGGGTCAGCGCCACGCGGCCGTCGGGCCGGGCGGTGACGGCGCCGGGGATCGCGGCGAGCGGGAAGCGCGGGTCGGTCAGACCCAGGCGCAGGGCGTGCAGGTGACCGACGAACCGGGTGTCCACCAGGGCCACCCGCTCGCCGCCCGGCGCCTCGGCGACCAGCCGCTCGGCGTCGGCGGCGTCCACGGCGGCCCATACGTCGAAGCCGAGGGACCGCAGATCGCCCTCGATCGACGATCCGGGGACCGGCTGACCGGTGAGGATGGCGGTCGACAACCGAACTCACTCCCTGGGTGCCGACGCGGTGGCGCCGGGCGTGTGCACGATGGGGGCGCCCCTTGGCTGCACCAGGCGGGCGGCATGTCGGCAGAGGCTATCGGATGCCCGGCAAGCGGTGTTCACCGGCCGTTCACGGGCCGATCAGCGCCGCCTCCACTGGCCTTTGCCGAGATCATCATCGGTGATCCGGGGGCCCGCCCACAAACCCCGCTCCCCATTGCGGACATACGGGGCATCGGGTGCCCGTCTGCCGCGTCCGCATAGGGTGGGCGACCATGACGTGGCTGATCACAGGCGGAGCGGGATACATAGGGGCCCATGTGGCGCGGGCCATGGCCGACGCCGGGGAGCGCGTGGTCGCGCTGGACGACCTGTCCGCGGGCGTGCCCGCGCGGCTGCCGGCCCGCATCCCGCTCATCGAGGGCTCGACGCTCGACGGCGGCCTGCTCCAGCGGGTGCTCGCCGAGCACGGGGTGACCGGCGTCGTCCATCTCGCCGCGCGCAAGCAGGTCGCCGAGTCGGTGGCGCGGCCCACGCGGTACTACCGGGAGAACGTCGGCGGCCTGGCAACGCTCCTGGAGGCGGTGGCGGGGGCCGGCATCCGCCGGTTCGTGTTCTCCTCGTCCGCGGCCGTGTACGGCGATCCCGGGGTGGACCCGATCACGGAGGACGCGCCGTGCGCGCCGGTCAACCCGTACGGCGAGACCAAGCTGGCCGGCGAGTGGCTGGTCCGGGCGGCGGGCGAGGCGCACGGAATCTCCACGGTCTGTCTGCGGTACTTCAACGTGGCCGGCGCCGCCGCGCCGGAGCTGGCCGACACCGGCGTCTTCAACATCGTTCCCATGGTCTTCGACCGGCTCACCCGGGGCGAGGCCCCGCGGATCTTCGGCGCCGACTACCCGACGCCGGACGGCACCTGCGTGCGCGACTACATCCACGTCGCCGACCTGGCCGGGGCACACCTCGCGGCGGCCCGCCGGCTCGACGGGCTCAAGGGGGACCTCACGGTGAACGTCGGCCGCGGCGAGGGCGTCTCCGTACGGGAGCTGATCACGGTCATCGGCGAGGTGACCGGCGACCGGCGACCGCCCGTGGTCGAGCCCCGCCGCCCCGGGGACGCGCCGCGCGCGGTCGCCTCGGCGGATCTGGCGGCCGCGGAGCTGGGCTGGACCGCCCGGCACGGGGTGCGCGAGATGGTGGAGTCGGCGTGGCGGGGCTGGCTGCTGCACCACGGGTGAGACCGCCGGGACGGCCGAGGCGGTCCCGGCGGATTCCCGGGGGCGGTTTCCGCCGGAACGCAGCCGTCCGGCGTGCGCCCGCGTCCTGACCCTCACACCACCGTGCCGGACGGTTCCCCGCCCACCGCGCCGGGCACGATCACCTACCGGGCCCCTCTTCCGGTGTCCGACCGGTGACGGCCGCTGCCCGCTCCCGTGCGGGACATGCGGGCGCGCCGTGGAGTGCCGGGAGTGCCGGATTCGTGCGGCACACTTGGGGCGCGAGAACCTGATGCGAAGGATGGGTATGCCGATCACACCTGCCACCGCGACGCACAGTCCGTCGAACGGCACCGCAGACGCGATTTTGCTGGAACTGGTCGACGAGGACGGCGTCACGATCGGCACCGCGGAGAAGCTCGCCGCCCATCAGCCGCCGGGCCGGCTGCACCGCGCGTTCTCCGTGTTCCTCTTCGACGAGCACGGCCGGCTGCTGCTGCAGCAGCGGGCACTGGGCAAGTACCACTCCCCCGGCGTGTGGTCCAACACCTGCTGCGGCCACCCCTACCCCGGCGAGGCCCCCTTCGCGGCGGCGGCCCGGCGCACGTACGAGGAACTCGGCGTCTCCCCGTCGCTGCTCGCCGAGGCGGGCACGGTCCGCTACAACCACCCCGACCCCGACTCGGGCCTGGTCGAGCAGGAGTACAACCACCTGTTCGTCGGGATGGTGCAGTCCCCGCTCCGCCCGGACCCCGAGGAGGTCGGCGCCACCGCCTTCGTCACCCCGGCGGAGCTGGCGGAGCGGCACGCGAAGGACACCTTCTCGTCCTGGTTCATGACGGTCCTGGACGCGGCCCGTCCGGCGATCCGGGAGCTGACGGGCCCCTCGGCCGGCTGGTGAGGCTCACGGCACCTGTACGGGCTTGAGCGGCAGCGCGGCCCAGATCACCTTCCCGCCGCTCGCCGTGTGCTCGGCGTCGCACACCCCGCCCGCCTCCCGGGTGACCTCGCGCACGAGGAGCAGGCCCCGCCCGCCGTGCTCGTGCGGGGCGTCCAGGGCGGTGGGGCGGTAGGGGTGGTTGTCCTCGACGGACACCCGCACCCACTCCGCGCCGACGGCGACCTCCACGGCGAGCATCGGGGAGAGCAGGGCCGCGTGCCGCACGGCGTTCGTCGTCAGTTCGGAGACGATCAGCAGCAGGCCCTGCACCAGGTCGTCGGAGACGGGCACGCCCTGGCGGTACAGCAGGTCACGCACGGCGTGTCGCGCCTGCGGGACCGAGGCCTCGACGGCGGGAGCGGTGAACCGCCACACGCCTTCGTACGGCAGCGGGTCGGACGGCGCCGGTTCCAACGGCTCCTGCGCGCCGCCCTCTGGGCGTGGGTCGGGCCCCCGCCCATGGTCGTCCATCGTCCGGTCTCCACCCTTGCGCTCGATTGTCACCACATGTCGAGTGTTGGGACCGATCTGCTCCGCGCCGGGCGACTGACCAAAAGTCAGCAGATATCGAACACTTGTGACCACCTGCGCGCGACACGGTCGGCCGAGGGACCGTTCCTGCACGGAGACCATGCCGCCGATGTGCCGTCGGCCGGTCGAAGAAGACCCCGCAGCGGCGTCCGATGATCGTACGCACACCCCCTGCGGCTAGCATCCGGCCCATGGAGCCCCGACTGCTGCACGACGTCACCGACGCGGTGGCCACCGTCGTCATCCACCACCCGGCCAAGCGCAACGCCATGACGGCCGCCATGTGGGCGGCGCTGCCACCGCTGCTCGACGCCCTGGCCGCCGACCCCGGGGTGCGGGCGCTGGTGCTGACCGGGGAGGGCGGGACGTTCTGCGCCGGGGCCGACATCTCCACGCTGCGGGGGTCGCCGGCCGAGGCGCAGGAGCTGGCGGTGCGGGCCGAGGAGGCGCTCGCCGCGTTCCCCAAGCCGACGCTCGCTGCGGTGCGGGGGCACTGCGTGGGCGGCGGGGTGCAGCTGGCGGCGGCCTGCGATCTGCGGTTCGCCATGGAAGGCGCGCTGTTCGGGGTGACGCCGGCGAAGCTCGGGATCGTCTATCCGGCCTCCTCCACCCGGCGGCTGGCGGCGCTGGTGGGCCCGTCCGCCACCAAGTACCTGCTGTTCTCCGGGGAGTTGATCGACACCGATCGGGCGCTGCGCACCGGCCTGCTGGACGAGGTGCTGCCGGAGGGCGAACTGGGCAAGCGCGTCGCGGAGTTCACCCGGATCCTGGTCTCCCGCTCGCAGCTGACGCAGGCCGCGGCGAAGGAGTTCGCGGACGGCCGGACGGACCGGGAGGCGTACTGGCGGGAGCAGATGCGCGGCAGCGGCGACACCGCCGAGGGCGTCGCCGCGTTCCTGGAGCGCCGCCCGCCGCGGTTCACGTGGTCGGCCGCTCCTGCCCCGGAGTGAAACGGCCCGTAGGCGTCCTGCCTCTGGAGTCCATACCAACCAGTCGGTAACCTTCCGTGCCATGACTACCGCCGTCCTGGAACCGCGCGCCGGCCGCCGCTGCCACAACGTGCTCAACTCCCTGCACGCCACGCACTACTTCTCGCCCGATCTGGGCAGGGAGCTGGGCGCGCTCGGCATCACCCACCCACGGGCGGTGAACTTCGCCGTGCGGGCCGCCGCGCTGGGGGCGGTGGGGCCGGGAACGGTGGCGGCGGTGTTCTACAACTACAAGTCCGAGCTGGTGGCGCGGCATGTGCCGGCCGTGTGGGAGGCCGCCGCGCCGGAGCGGATCCTGGCGGCACGCACGCGTGCCGTCGACGCGACCCTGCGGCGGCTGCTCGGCGAGGAGGCCGTGGCCTCCGCGGAGATGGCGGAGGCGGCCCGGCTCGCGCTGCGGGCCACACAGGCGTGTTCGCGCCCCGCCCGGCCGCTGTACGCCGCCCATGCCGACCTGCCGGTTCCCGAGGAACCGCACCTGGCCCTCTTCCACGCCGCGACGCTGCTGCGCGAGCACCGCGGGGACGGGCACCTCGCCGCGCTGATGTCCGCGGAACTGGACGGTCTGGAGGCCGTCGTGACCCACACGGCGACCGGGAAGGGCATGACGCCGAAGTGGGTGTTCGGCACGCGCGGGTGGAGCCAGGAGGACTGGGACGCGGCCTGTGGACGGCTGCGGGAGCGCGGCCTGCTGGACGCCGACGGCGAACTGACCGAGGAGGGCGCCGCACTGCGGGCCCGCGTCGAGACGGAGACGGACCGCCTGGACCGGGCCCCGTACGAACACCTCGGCGCGGAGGGCGTCGCACGTCTGACGGAACTGGGAACGGGATTCGCACGAGCCGCGCTGGGGGCGGGGGCGTTCCCCGAGGACCTCATCGGTAAGCGGTGATCTGAGCGGTGAGCGGTGATCTCACTGGTGAGCGGCGACCTGAGAGGCGAGCAGTGATCTCACTGGTGAGCGGCGGCCCGAGCGGCGAGCAGTGATCTCACTGGTGAGCGGCAGCCTGCGCGGCGAGCAGCGATCTCACCGGTGAGCGGCAGCCCGAGCGGCGAGCAGCGATCTCACCGGTGAGCGGCGGCCCGAGCGGTGAGCGGTGCTCTCTTCGGCGGGCGGTGATCTCGTGCGCAAGGCGTTGCGAAAACCGGGTACCCGGTCCTTTCCCGGCCCCGACGGCCGGGAGAGGAAAGGAGAACTTCGTGTTCCGTGCCATCGCCGACGTCCTGCGCCAGATCGGCGGCGCCATCGCCACCGTCGTGACGCTTCCCTTCCGGGCCCTGGCCCGTCTCTTCGGCGGCGCCTCGTCCACCGCCCACGGCCGCAGGGCCTGATCCCGCCCACCCGGCCCACCCGCCTCGCCGGGTGCCGCCCTGATCCACGAGTGTCGGTGCCACCTGCCACAATTGCGGCGCAACCTCAGTGAGAAGGCGGTACGGGATCGTGACGACACCCGGGTCCGGCGCAGTCGGGACCATCGAAGGCAGGATCGCCGAGGAGCTCGGCGTACGGGAGCGGCAGGTCAGGGCTGCCGTGGAACTGCTGGACGGCGGTTCGACGGTGCCCTTCATCGCCCGCTACCGCAAGGAAGCGACCGAGATGCTCGACGACGCGCAGCTGCGCACGATCGAGGAGCGGCTGCGCTACCTGCGGGAGCTGGAGGAGCGGCGGACGGCGATCCTCGACTCGGTGCGCGAACAGGGCAAGCTCACCGAGGAGCTGGAGGCGCAGATCCGGGGCGCCGAGACCAAGGCGCGCCTGGAGGACGTCTACCTGCCGTTCAAGCCGAAGCGGCGCACCAAGGCGCAGATCGCGCGCGAGGCGGGTCTGGAGCCGCTGGCCGAGGGGCTGCTGGGCGACCCGACGGTCGAGCCCCTCGCCGCGGCCGCCGCGTTCGTGGACGCCGACAAGGGCGTCGCCGACCCGCAGGCCGCCCTCGACGGCGCGCGGGCGATCCTGACCGAGCGGTTCTCCGAGGACGCCGACCTGATCGGCGAACTGCGCGAGCGCATGTGGGTGCGCGGGCGCCTGGCGGCCAAGGTGCGGGAGGGCAAGGAGGAGGCGGGCGCCAAGTTCGCCGACTACTTCGACTTCGCCGAGCCCTTCACCGAGCTGCCCTCGCACCGCGTGCTGGCCATGCTGCGCGGCGAGAAGGAGGAGGTCCTCGACCTCGTCCTGGAGCCGGAGGAGCCGACGGAGGGACCGTCGTCGTACGAGGCGATCGTCGCTTCGAGGTTCGGGATCGCCGACCGGGGCCGCCCCGCCGACAAGTGGCTGGTGGACACGGTCCGCTGGGCCTGGCGCACCCGCATCCTGGTCCACCTCGGCATCGACCTGAGGCTGCGGCTGCGCACGGCCGCCGAGGACGAGGCCGTCCGCGTCTTCGCCGCCAACCTGCGCGACCTGCTGCTCGCCGCCCCGGCCGGCACGCGCGCGACGCTGGGCCTGGACCCCGGCTTCCGTACGGGTGTGAAGGTCGCGGTGGTCGACGCGACCGGCAAGGTGGTGGCGACGGACGTCATCTATCCGCACGTGCCCGCCAACAAATGGGACGAGGCGATCGCCAAACTGGCGCGCCTGGCCAAGGAGCACGCGGTCGAGCTGATCGCGATCGGCAACGGCACGGCGTCCCGCGAGACCGACAAGCTCGCCGGTGAACTCATCACCAGGCACCCCGAACTGAAGCTCACCAAGGTGATGGTGTCCGAGGCCGGCGCCTCCGTGTACTCGGCGTCCGCGTTCGCCTCGCAGGAACTGCCCGACATGGACGTGTCGTTGCGCGGCGCCGTCTCCATCGCGCGCCGGCTGCAGGACCCGCTGGCCGAGCTGGTGAAGATCGACCCCAAGTCGATCGGTGTCGGCCAGTACCAGCACGACCTGTCCGAGGTGAAGCTGTCGCGCTCGCTGGACGCGGTGGTGGAGGACTGTGTGAACGGCGTGGGCGTCGACGTCAACACGGCGTCCGCCCCCCTGCTGGCCCGCGTCTCCGGCATCACCTCCGGCCTCGCCGAGAACATCGTGGCGCACCGCGACGCCAACGGCCCGTTCAAGTCCCGCACGGAGCTGAAGAAGGTGGCGCGGCTCGGCCCCAAGGCCTACGAGCAGTGCGCGGGCTTCCTGCGCATCCGCGGCGGCGACGACCCGCTGGACGCCTCCAGCGTGCACCCGGAGGCGTACCCGGTGGTGCGGCGCATGGTGAAGACGACGGGGCAGGAGGTCGCGTCCCTGATCGGCAACACGGGCGTGCTGCGCTCGCTGCGCCCGGAGAGCTTCGTGGACGAGACGTTCGGCCTGCCGACCGTCACCGACATCCTCAAGGAGCTGGAGAAGCCGGGGCGCGACCCGCGGCCCGCGTTCAGGACGGCCACGTTCAAGGACGGCGTGGAGAAGATCTCCGACCTGTCGGCCGGGATGGTGCTGGAGGGCGTGGTCACGAACGTGGCGGCGTTCGGCGCCTTCGTCGACGTCGGTGTGCACCAGGACGGGCTCGTGCACGTCTCCGCGATGTCCAAGACCTTCGTCAAGGACCCGCGGGACGTGGTCAAGCCCGGTGACATCGTCAAGGTGAAGGTGCTCGACGTCGACATCCCGCGCAAGCGGATCTCGCTGACCCTGCGCCTGGACGACGAGGCGCAGGCCAAGTCCTCCGGCGGGGAGCGCCGGCCGCAGCGCGGCGGGCGGCCGCCTCAGCAGCGCCAGCGCCAGCAGCAGCGGCAGGCGCCGGCCCCGGCCAACAGCGCGATGGCCGACGCCCTGCGCAAGGCCGGACTGCTCGACCCCAAGAAGCGCTAGTCACGGGTTGGCGGAACCGGCGTTCATCCGCGCCCGGTTCTCCGCCAGGAGTTCCTGGACCCGGTGTTCCACCTCCACCGGGTCCACTCCCAGGGCCCGCCCCATGTGGATCGCCCACACCTCCGAGCGGACGTTGGTCTCGAAGTCCAGGTCGGCGCGGACGTTCTCGCGGGCGGCCTGGCGGTTCTGGCTCACCATGACGAAGGTGGAGAGGAAGATCGCCTCCAGGCTGACGATCATGGTGAGCAGTCCGAAGGGGTACGGGTCCCAGACCGCGCCGTGGCCGAAGGCCCCCTCGTTGCACACGATCCACACCGTGAACCACAGGGCGTGCAGATAGACGAACGCCATGGTCCCGGCGAACGCCGTGATCGCGTCCGCGATCCGGTCCTGTGTCCCCCGCATCCGTACGAGGACGTCCTGTTCGTGCGCGATCCGCACGGCCGGCCGCTTCGCCGAAGTGCCCATGGCCTCTCCCTGGAGTCGAACCGCTAGCGTTCGGTGACCTTGCCCGCCGAGACCTCCAGGCGGCGCGTGACATGGACGGCGTCCAGCATGCGGCGGTCGTGCGTGACGAGCAGGAGCGTGCCCTCGTAGGAGTCGAGGGCCTGTTCCAGTTGCTCGATGGCCGGCAGGTCGAGGTGGTTCGTCGGCTCGTCCAGGACCAGGAGGTTGACGCCGCGTCCCTGGAGCAGCGCCAGGGCGGCGCGGGTGCGTTCGCCCGGGGACAGGGTCGCCGCCGGACGCAGGACGTGGTCGGTCTTGAGACCGAACTTGGCCAGGAGCGTGCGCACTTCGACCGGTTCCGTGTCGGGTACGGCGGCGCGGAACGCGTCGAGCAGGGTCTCGGTGCCGTGGAACAGCCGGCGGGCCTGGTCGACCTCGCCGACCAGGACTCCGGAGCCGAGGGCGGCGGAGCCCGCGTCGAGCGGGACACGGCCCAGCAGGGCGCCGAGCAGGGTGGACTTGCCGGCGCCGTTCGCGCCGGTCACCGCGACCCGGTCGGCCCAGTCGATCTGCAGGGAGACCGGCCCGAAGGTGAAGTCGCCGCGCCGGACCTCGGCGTCCCGCAGGGTGGCCACGACGGCGCCCGAGCGCGGGGCCGACGCGATCTCCATGCGCAGTTCCCACTCCTTGCGGGGCTCCTCGACGACGTCGAGCCGCTCGATCATGCGCTGGGTCTGCCGGGCCTTCGCCGCCTGCTTCTCGCTGGCCTCGCTGCGGAACTTGCGGCCGATCTTGTCGTTGTCGTTGCCCGCCTTGCGGCGCGCGTTCTTCACGCCCTTGTCCATCCAGGAGCGCTGCATCTGCGCCCGGTCCTGGAGGGCCGCCCGCTTGTCGGCGTACTCCTCGTAGTCCTCGCGCGCGTGCCGGCGGGCGACCTCGCGCTCCTCCAGGTAGGCCTGGTAGCCGCCGCCGTAGAGGGTGATCTGCTGCTGGGCGAGGTCGAGTTCGAGGACCCTGGTGACCGTGCGGGTGAGGAACTCGCGGTCGTGGCTGACGACGACGGTGCCGGCGCGCAGCCCCTTCACGAACCTTTCCAGGCGTTCCAGGCCGTCCAGGTCCAGGTCGTTGGTCGGCTCGTCGAGGAGGAAGACGTCGTAGCGGGACAGCAGGAGGGAGGCGAGCGAGGCGCGCGCCGCCTGGCCGCCGGACAGGGACGTCATGGGCTGGTCCAGGCCGACGGCGAGGCCGAGGGAGTCGGCGACCTCCTCGGCCCGCTCGTCCAGGTCGGCGCCGCCCAGGCCGAGCCAGCGCTCCAGGCTGCTCGCGTAGGCGTCGTCGGCGCCGGGCGCGCCGTCGACGAGGGCCTGCGTGGCGTCGTCCATCAGCCGCTGGGCCTCGGCGACGCCGGTGCGGCGGGCCAGGAACTCCCGTACGGTTTCGCCGGGCCGCCGCTCCGGCTCCTGCGGGAGATGGCCGACGGTCGCCGTCGGCGGGGAGAGCCTGAGCTCCCCCTCCTCGGGCGCGAGGAGCCCGGCCAGCATCTTCAGCAGCGTGGACTTGCCCGCGCCGTTGGCACCGACCAGCCCGATCACGTCGCCGGGCGCGACGACGAGGTCGAGCCCGGCGAACAGGGAGCGGTCGCCGTGCCCGGCGGCGAGGTTCTTGGCGACGAGGGTGGCAGTCATCAGGACGCCGATCCTAGCCGCCGTACCGGGAAGGCCCCTCAGCGCGCCATCGCCTCCACCAGCACGCTCCCCGCGGTCCGCGCCACCACGAAGGACTCGCCCTTGACCGCCTTGGCGTCCAGCGGGATGCGGTGCCGGCCCGGTTCGAGGACGCCGTCGAAGAGCTCGTGGGTGTGGGTGCGGCAGAGGCGGTCGAGGCGGTACGCGGTGAGGCGGACCCGGCACGCCGAGGTGACCTCGATGCCCGCCTCGCCGTCGGCGGCGACCAGCCGGGCGAGCCGGCGCTGCTCGGCCGGGCTGCGGTCCAGGGCGTGCTCGATCTGGGCGACGAGCAGCGGGACGATCGGGGCGAGGCCGTCGACGTAGGCGACGCCGACGCCGGCCCGGGTGAACGCGGCGCGCACGGCGGACCGTTCCTGCTCGGTGACCGCGCGGCCGAAGGCGACGGCGCCGTAGCCGCGCAGTTCGTCGGCGGGGACGTCGTCGGCGTCGTGGGCGATGTCGGCGCCGATGCCGATGCCGCGCAGGGCGGCGGCGAGCTTGGCGAGGACGGCGACGCGGGCGCCGATGAGCAGGACGCGGCGGCGGGTGCCCTGCGCCTCGGCCTCCAGGAGGGCCCGGCGGTACTCGGCGCCGTGGAAGCGGAAGGGCCCTATGCCGTGGTAGCCGTTGAGCTCCAGGTCGGCGTGGTCGTCGGTCTGCCAGGCGAAGTCCCGCCAGACGTAGTCCTCACCGTCCCGCTCGATCACGGCGGTGACGGCCCCGCAGGCCAGGTCCGCGCACTCGGGGCACCCGTAGATGACGTACCGCCCGCCGGGGAGCGGAGCCTGCGTCTCCAGCAGCAGGCTCCGGACCTGCTCGGTGAAGATCGCCGGCGGGATGTCGGAGGCGAGCGGGGAGACGGCGTCGAGGTCGGAGAGCCGGAACAGCAGCGGGCGTCCGTCGACAAGGAAGTCCACGAAGTCCCGGTGCGCCTGGTAGTCACCGTTGGCGAGGACGCCACCGGCCCGCATCGCCGGTGCCAGGCCGAAGGTCGCGTACGCGGCAGACATGCTGTGAGTATTCCCGCCGGGCAAACGCTTCGCGCACGGCATGACGCATTCCGCTACGGTCCCCTCGTGGAGAGCGGAGCGGGCAACGAGGTCGTCGTGGTCGGCGGCGGCGTGATCGGACTGACGACGGCCGTCGTCCTCGCCGAGCGGGGCGTCCGGGTGCGGCTGTGGACACGGGACGCCGTCGAGCGCACCACCTCGGCGGTCGCGGGGGCGCTGTGGTGGCCCTACCGGATCGAGCCGGCCGCGAAGGCGCGCGCCTGGGCGCTCGCGTCGCTGGACGTGTACGAGGAGTTGGCGGAGCGTCCCGAGGTGACCGGCGTACGTCTGGTCGAAGGCGTCATGGGCGAGACCGAGTTGGACGAGGAGGTGGCCTGGGCGGCCGCCCGCGTCCCGGGTCTGCGGGCCTGCACGGCCGAGGAGTACGGCGGGCGGGGGCTGTGGGCGCGGCTGCCGCTGATCGACATGGCGGCCCATCTGCCCTGGCTGCGGGAGCGGTTGCTCAAGGCGGGCGGGATCGTCGAGGAGCGCGCGGTGGCCGCCCTCGCCGAGGCGGACGCGCCCGTGGTGGTCAACTGCACGGGGCTGGGTGCCCGCGCCCTCGTCCCGGACCCGCACGTACGGCCCGTGCGCGGGCAGTTGGTCGTCGTGGAGAACCCCGGCATCCGCACCTGGCTCGTCTCCACCGGCGCCGACGGGCAGATGGCGTACTTCTTCCCGCAGCCCGGCCGGCTGGTGCTGGGCGGCACGGCCGACGAGGACGCCTGGTCCACCGAGCCGGATCCGGCGGTGGCCGAGGCGATCGTACGGCGGTGCGCGGCGCTGCGGCCCGAGATCGCCGGGGCGCGCGTGCTGGAGCACCGGGCGGGGCTGCGGCCGGCCCGGGACGCGGTCCGGCTGGAGCGTGAACCGCTGCCGGACGGGCGGGTGTTGGTGCACAACTACGGCCATGGCGGGGGCGGGGTGACCGTGGCCTGGGGCTGCGCGCGGGAGGCGGCCGGGCTGGCGTGCCCGGCCGCCTTCGCCTGAACGGCCGTTCCTACGGCACCCGGTGGGCGGCGCGCGGGGCCGTCACGCCGTCCAGGGCCGTCGCCCGGGGCGTGGCGTGCGCCGTGCCGGAGGTGGCTGCGGCGAACGCCGCCGCGCCGCCGACCAGCGGGACGCGGGCCGAGGTGCGGGTCAGGTCGAGCGTGAGGGTCGGGGTGTCGGCGGGCGGGTCGATGAGGTCCTTGTCGGTGCCCGCGACGATCAGGGCCAGCCGGTGGCCGGCCGGGACGACGTGGTCGGTGGCCGCGAGGTCCACGGTGAGGGTGTAGGCCTTCCCGGGGGTCAGGGGCCGGCCCGTGCCGTCGCCGGCGTAGGTGCCGAGGTCGGCCCAACCGCGGCTGAAGACCGTGTAGTCGACGTCGGCCGTCTTGGCCTGCGTGGTCCTGAAGCAGGCGCTGTCGCCGGTGGTGCTCTCGCCCCAGCAGGTGCGGTCGGTGAGGGTGGTGATGCCCTCGGCGGCGTCGGCGTAGTCGCGGATGGTGTCCGGGCCGAGGTCGACCAGGACGGCGGAGAGGTGCGCCGTCGGCGTGGTCGGGGTCGCGGTGACCGTGACCGTGGAGGAGCCGGACAGCCGCAGGTCGCGGCTGAGGGGCCCGGTCACGAAACCGGCCTTGTCGGAGGTCGGCGTGTCGATCCGCGCGGCCCAGTCGCTCTCGCCGTGGCCCGGGTCGTCGGTGAAGGTCTCGGTGCCGGTGCCCTTGCCGAGGCCGAGGGTGCCGACGCCCGCCTCGGTGCCGGCGGCCGGGCGCAGGGTCGTGGCGGCGGTGCCGCTGGGCGGCCAGACCCTGGAGGTGACCCACTGGTCGGGCTGGCGTTCGACGTCGGCCATCGGCTCGCGGTCGATGCCGTTGTCGTAGCCGAGGAGTTCGTGGTCGAACCAGCGGTGCAGGGTGTCGACCCAGGCGCCGCGCCGGTAGTCGAAGGGGTCGACGTGGCCGGTCTGGGAGAGCCAGATCTTGCGCTCGACGCCGTTCTTCGCCAGGGCGTTCCACCACTGGCCGAAGTGCTTGGTGCGCACGTTCAGGTCCTGCATGCCGTGCACGAGGAACACGCTGGCGCGCACCTTGCCGGCGTTCCTGACGTAGTCGCGCTCGGTCCAGAACGGTGTCCAGTCGCCGGTGCGCGGGGCGCCGTCGACGATCTTCTGCTGGACGGCGGCGCACCTGGCGCGGGCGTCGGGGCTGTCCACGTAGTCGGACAGCCAGTCCGGGCCGGAGTCGTAGAGCGGGGCGCCCTGCTGGAAGTAGTAGTCGTACCAGGAGGAGATGGCGCTGATCGGGACGATCGTCTTCAGGCCCCTGACGCCAGTGGCGGCCACGCCGTTGGCGATGGTGCCGTCCCAGCTCTTGCCGATCATGCCCGTAGCGCCGTTGGTCCAGGTGGCCCTGGCCGGCGTGTTCCCGGTGCGGGTGGTGTAGGCGCGGGCACGCCCGTTCAGCCAGTCGACGACCGCCTTCGCGGACTGGACGTCCGAGCGGCCGCCGACGTCCACGCAGCCGTCGGAGCGGTTGGTGCCGGCCAGGTCGACGCCGACGAAGGCGTAGCCGCGGGGCACGAAGTAGTTGTCGTAGAACAGCGGCATCTGGACGACGTCGCCATGGGCGTCGTACGTCTTCTTCTGGCTCTCGTTGCCGCGCCCGCAGCAGGAGTAGTACGGGCTGGCATCCATGATCACCGGTATCTTCCGGCCCTGCTGGGCCGGTTCGCGGGGACGGACGATGTCGGCGGCGACGCGGTCGGTCCGCCCGTCGCCGTCGCCGTCGAGTCCGGTGTCCACCCATACGGCCTCGCGGATGGCGTTCGCGTACGAGTAGACGGGGCGGCTCTCCCGCGGGGCGCCGTGCGCCGCCGCGGGGGCGAGGAAGGCCGCCACGAGGACGGCGACGACCGTCGCCGCCAGCGATCTCCAGGTCGTCTTGCGCGGGATCGTGAAGCGCGTGCTTGTCGGCATGCGCGGACGGTACATCGGTCAACTCACGTGCAGAAGAGTGCCTTTCGAGGCGCGAGGGATTCAAAGGGCGTCCAGTCGGGGTCGTTTCATGACGGCCGAATGGCGATCGTGTGACAGCGGGGGCTGTGGACACGCCCGGGCCCACAGGGACTCAATAGGCTCCGAACAGACTTCGTGCCCCTACGACTTGGAGCCTTTCGTGCACCCCAGAATCCTGGCGCCGGGCGCACTCGCCGCGGCCTCCCTGTTGCTGGCGATCCCGGCATCGGCCGCGAGCTACTCCCCCGGCGCTCCGGGTATCGGCGACCCCTACTACCCGTACTACGGCAACGGCGGTTACGACGTCTCCCACTACGACCTGAGGCTGCAGTACCAGCCGGCGACCGACGAGCTGGCCGGCACGGCGACGATCCTGGCCAGGACGACGCAGGACCTCTCCAGCTTTGACCTGGACTTCCTGCTGGACGTCAGCGAGGTGCGTGTCAACGGCACCCCGGCCTCCTTCACCACCTCCGGCCAGCACGAACTGGTCGTCACACCCAGGACGCCGCTGGCGAAGGGCACCTCGGTCACCGTCGTCGTGCGCTACAGCGGGGTACCGTCCACGAAGAGCGCGTACGGCTTCTCCACCTGGCACCGCACGCCGGACGGCGCGGTCGCGGCGGACGAGCCCGAGGCCGCGTGGTGGTGGTACCCGAGCAACGACCACCCGCTCGACAAGGCGACCTACGACGTGTCGGTGGCCGTGCCGGACGGCACCCAGGTCATCTCCAACGGGCTGTTGCAGTCGACCAGTTCGAAGCTCGGCTGGACCCGCTGGAACTGGCGCGAGAACAAGCCGCAGGCGACGTACCTGACCACGCTGGCCGTCGGGAAGTTCGACATCACCACCGGTACGTCCGAGGGGGGCGTGCCCGTCGTCAACGCCTACAGCACGGATCTCGGCGACAACGACGGGGCCGCACGGGCGAGCGTGGAGCGCACCGGGGAGATCGTGGACTGGCTGAGTGGCTACTTCGGGCCGTATCCGTTCAGTTCGGCGGGCGGCTACGTGCCGAACACGACCACCGGGTACGCGCTGGAGACGCAGACGCGCGTGTACTACAGCCCGCGGCAGTTCGCGAACGGCTCCAACACCTCCGTGGTGGTGCACGAGCTGGCCCACCAGTGGTACGGCGACAGCGTGTCGCTCAAGGGGTGGAAGGACATCTGGATCAACGAGGGGTTCGCCCGGTACGCGCAGTGGCTGTGGTCGGAGCACGAGGGTGAGGGGACGGCGCAGCAGCTCGCGGACTACGTCTACGACTCGCATCCGGCCGACGACGCGTTCTGGACGGTGAAGCCGGGGGATCCGGGGCCGGACGACCAGTTCGACATCGCCGTGTACGACCGGGGGGCGCTGGCGATCCAGGCCCTGCGCAACGAGGTCGGGGACGACGCGTTCTTCGCCATCCTGAAGGGGTGGCCGCGCGAGCACGCCTACGGCAACGCCTCCGTGGCCGACTTCGAGGCGTATGCCGAGCGGGTGTCGGGGCGGTCGTTGTCGGCGTTGTTCGACACGTGGCTGTTCCAGCCGAGCAAGCCGGCGGCGCCCGCGGCACGCAGTGCGGCGATCGCGAAGGCGGGGGCCGCGCAGCCCCGGTCCTGGAAGAAGATCGCGGCGACGAACGACGTGCACTGAGAGTAACGCGCACTGAAGGCAGCGGCGCGTACGCAGAGTCAGCTCTCGGCCGCCCTCGCCTGTAGGTCCTCCCGGCGTATCGGGGCCGTCTCCGTCGACGGCACGGTGCAGGCGTGGGCGCCCGCGATCGCGCCGTACCGGGCGCTGCGCAGGGGCGTTTCACGGTTGAGCCAGCCGTAGAGGAAGGCGGCGACGAAGGCGTCGCCCGCTCCGTTGGAGTCGATCACCGGGGCGGGCGGCGTGGCCGGGGGCACGTGGGTGAGTTCGTCGTCGGCCAGCAGGTACGCTCCCTTCGCGCCGGCCATGGCGACGACCACCTCGGCGCGGCCCCGCTCGGTGATCCGGCGCATCGTGCGCTCGGGGTCGGAGAGGGCGGCGGCGGAGAGGAAGACCAGGTCGGCGGCGTGGGCGAAGGGCTCGTGGTAGGTGTTCTCGCCGTCCCAGTCGTGCAGGTCGGTGGAGAGGGTGACGCCCGTCTCCAGCAGCGCCGGCAGGGCGTCGGCGCAGGGCTGGGTGATGGAGACGTGCGCGTGGCGGCTCGCCGCGGCCCGTTCGCGCACCAGGGCGTCCGGGAGGCGGGCCTCGCCCGAGGTGCGGCTGGCGTCGTAGAGGGAGAGCCGGCGGCCGTCGGGGGACACCAGGTTGACCGCGCGCTTCGTCCCCGCGGGCTCCGGGACCGCGGTCAGCGGAATGCCCCGCTCCTCGTGCAGCGCGCGCACCAGGTCGCCCTCGGGGTCCTCGCCGAGCACGTCGAGATGGTGTACGCGCAGCCCCAGCGCGGCCAGCCCCAGCGCCACGAAGTCGCCGGTCTGCCCGGCGCGGGTCTGTATCCCGCGCTCGATCTGGTAGCTGTCGGCATACGGCAGCGGCAGCTCCGGCACGTACACCACGGTGTCGACACCCGCACCGCCCAGCACGAGCACGTCAGTCTCGCGGCTCACTTGCGACCTCCCGCTCCACGGTGGCGCCCCGCACCGACGGCGCGGTGGCGTCGTGCCGGATGTGGATGATCTCCGGCACCACCCCACCGTAGCCGTCGGCACCGACAACGGCGGCCGGTTACCGGGACGCTTCCGCCCGCTCCCGGCCGGCCCGGCGGCGGATGCCGAACCAGCCGGCCGCCAGCATCGCGGCGACGACCGGGATGAGCAGGAGGGTCTTGCGGCCCACCTCCGGGTCGTTCCACATCAGGGCCAGGACGGCGAGGAGGAAGGTGATCGTGGCGACTTCCGTGACCGGGCTGCCGGGGAGGCGGAAGGCGGGACGGGTCAGCAGGCCCGCCCGGGCGCGGCGGACGAAGACCAGGTGGCAGATCATGATGATCACCCACGTCGACACGATGCCCAGCGAGGCCACGTTCAGCACGATCTCGAAGGCCTGGCTGGGCACGAGGTAGTTGAGGCCGACGCCGAGGACGCAGACCGCGCAGGTCAGCAGAATGCCGCCGTAGGGGACCTGGCTGCGGTTCATGCGGGCGGTGAAGCGCGGCGCCGAGCCCGCCATGGCCATGGAACGCAGGATGCGGCCCGTCGAGTACAGGCCGGAGTTGAGGGACGACATCGCCGCCGTCAGGACCACCAGGTTCATCACGTCGCCCGCCGCCGGCACGCCGATCCTCGACAGCACGGTGACGAAGGGGCTCTCGTCGGCCGAGTAGACCGAGCCGGGCAGCAGCAGCGCGAGCAGGACGACCGAGCCGACGTAGAACAGGCCCACCCGCCACATGATCGAGTTCACCGCGCGCGGGACGACCTTCTCCGGCTCGGCGGTCTCGCCCGCGGCCACGCCGACCAGCTCCAGCGCGGCGTACGCGAAGATCACGCCCTGCATGACGAGGACGACCGGCATCACGCCGTGCGGGAAGACACCGCCGTGGTCGGTGATCATGCTCAGGCCCGGTGTGCGGCCGCCCACCTCGTGCCGGGTGGCCAGCAGGAAGACGCCGATCAGCATGAAGGAGACGAGCGTGACGACCTTGACGATCGCGAACCAGAACTCCATCTCGCCGAAGATCTTCACCGAGATCAGGTTCACGGCCAGGACCACCGCCAGGGCGATCAGCGCCAGCGCCCACTGCGGGATGCTCGTGAACAGGCTCCAGTAGTGCGTGTACAGGGCGATCGCCGTGATGTCGGCGATTCCGGTCGTCGACCAGTTCAGGAAGTACATCCAGCCGGCGACGTAGGCACCCTTCTCGCCGAGGAACTCGCGCGCGTACGACACGAAGGAGCCGGAGGAGGGGCGGTAGAGGACCAGTTCGCCGAGGGCCCGGACGACGAAGAAGGCGAAGACGCCGCAGACGAGGTAGGCGAGCGCCAGGGCCGGGCCCGCGGTGTGCAGGCGGCCTCCGGCACCGAGGAAGAGACCGGTGCCGATCGCGCCGCCGATGGCGATCATGTTGACGTGGCGGGCCTTGAGGTCCTTGCTGTAGCCGGCGTCGCCCGCGTCCGCGGGCGTCGGGGCCGCCTCGGTGCGGCGGGCGGCCGGTGCCGTGGTCACGGCGTCCTTGCTCACGGGTGGATCCACTCTCTGGTGCGCCCGAGCGGGTCGCACTCGGGTGTCCGGACGTATGCGGCCCGCGCCCTGGGTGGAGGGTGCAGGTCAACGCGCCACCTTCCCCCGGACACCGGCGCGCATGCGATGGCGTAGATCACACAGCGGTGCTTCTCACAGGGACCCGCGCCCGCTCGCGAGGTTTCGCAGTACTGGTGTGACAGCGATACTGCTGCACATGACGACCGACACCGGGGAGCCGACGCTCACGATCGACGAACTGGCCGCGCGGGCCGGCACCACGGTCCGCACCGTCCGCTTCTACAGCACCAAGGGCCTGCTTCCCCCGCCGGTCATCGGTCCACGTCGGGTGGGCCACTACGGGCAGCAGCACCTGGCCCGGCTCGCCCTGATCGAGGAGCTGCAGCACCAGGGCATGACGCTGGCCGCGATCGAACGCTACCTGGAGCAGCTGCCGCCCGACCTCAGCCACCACGACCTGGCGATCCACCGTGCCGTGGTCGCCTCCTGGGCGCCGGACACCGTGGAGAGGGTGACCGGCGAGGAGCTGCGGCGCCGGGCCGGGCGCCCGCTGGACGGTGACGACGTGGAGCGGCTCACCGCCATGGGCGTCGTACGGCCGGACGGCGACGCCTACCGGGTCGACGCGGGTCTGCTGCGGCTGGCCGTGCAGCTCCTCGACGTGCCGCTGTCCCATGAGGCGATCCTCGCGGCGCGCACGGTGCTGATCGAGCACTCGCGCGCGGCGGCCCGCGAGCTGTCGCGGCTGTTCCGAGGCGAGGTGGCGGAGCGGGCCGAGCGGGACGTCAAGTCGCTGTCCGCGCACATGCAGCCGCTGGTGGTGCAGGCGCTGCTGACGACCTTCCAGCGGTCGCTGACGGAGGAGGTGCGCGGGTGGCTCGCCCCGTCACAGGAAGGCCGAACCCCCTGACACGTTGAGCGTCTGCCCGGTGAGGAAGCCGCTGCCCTCGTCCACGACGTAGAGGAGCGTCGAGACCAGGTCCGAGGGTTCCGGTGTCCGCGGGACGGCCTGCCGGCCGCGGACGGCGTCGAAGCCGCCGTGCGCGCCGACCGTCCGCTCGGCGGTGGTGGTGCGCACCATGCCGGGTGCGATCGCGTTCACGGTGATGTCGTACGGGCCGAGCCCGGCGGCGAGCGCGCGGGTGAAACCGATCAGGCCGCTCTTCGAGGCGACGTAGGGCACCATCGTGGGCGGCGCGGAGAAGACGGCGGCCGAGGCGATGTTGACGACACGGCCCCACCCGGCGGCCTTCAGATACGGCAGCGCGGCCCGGGTCACCAGGAACGGCGCCTCCAGGTTGACCCGCATCACCCGGCGCCACTCCTCCAGGGTCGTCTCCTCGAACGGCCCCTCGGGATAGACGCCCGCGTTGTTGACGACGACGTGCAGCGTGCCGAACTGGTCGATCACCCGCTCCAGTCCGGCCCGCACCTGCTCCTCGTCGGTGACGTCGGCGACCAGCTCCAGATAATCCAGAATCCGTCCGGCGGTCCCCGTCTGGGGAGCGCGGTCGAGGCCGGCGACCCGGTAACCGCGCCCCGCGAGCGCGACGGCGAACTCCTGCCCGAGGCCCTGTGCCGCACCGGTCACCAGGGCGGTACGCGTCTCCATGCGCCGAGTGTGATGACCCGTCAGCCCGGCGGCAAGAGCGCGTTCCACTCCACAACTCGGTCCCCGTCGCCCTGATGGCTGGGCAACGGCGATCACGCAGTCGGCCGGCTCATGGCCGCCGAGGCGCTGAAGCGGCTCGGCAGCCGACCGTTCGTCATGCGCCGATGGGGGGCTGCCGCGAGCGGGTGACTGACAAGGCCCGGGTCGTCCTCCGGTGTCAGCCGCAGCGTGGCACCGGCTTGCTGTACGTGGTGCTGCCGGGCGTGGCCACGTAGTGGTCCGAGACGTAGTGGCCGTTGTCGAGGCGGTCCCACACCTTGGTCGCACCGACCGTGGAACCGCTGCGCTGACAGGTGACCCAGGCCAGCGCCCCGTTGGGCGAGGTGCCGACGGACGCGTAGCCGCCGCCGGGTCCGCTGCGTTCGGTCAGGCCGCCCGCGGCGGTCACCTGGTAGGGGTAGGCGCAGCGGGGCAGCGGTGCGCTGTAGCCGGTGTCGGACGGGGTGCCGACGTAGTGGTCGGAGGCGTAGGCCCCGTTGCCGAGCTTGTCCCACACCGACGTGGTGCCGACCTTCGGACCCGTGGTCTGGCAGGCGACCTTGAGGGAGGCGCCCGGCGCGTACTTCGCGGCGATCGGATAGCTGGTCGAGGGGCCCGTACGGGCGTTGAGCGTGGTCGTGCTCGTCACCTTGTACGTGTACGCGACCGACGCGACGGGAGCGTCCACGCGGTCGGTGTCGATGTTGAGGGTGACCCCGCCGTACGTCTCGTCGTGGCCGCCGCGGAACTGCTTGGCGCGCTGGTGCACGGCCCACTTGGAGTCGGCGATCCCCGCCCAGCCCTTGACGGAGTCGACACCGTCGTACCGGGCGACCCACAGGGCGTCCGGGCGGGCGTAGGAGGTGGAGGTGTAGACGTCGGCGAGCTGCTTGGCGCCCAGGTTGAGGTTCATGTAGACGCCGGAGACCCAGCCGACGCGGTGCAACTCCCTGGTCCAGGCGGAGACGTAGTTCAGCACGGCCGTGCGGCAGGTGGCGTCCGTCTGGCTGTAGTTCTCGATGTCGTTGTAGAGCGCGCTGCCGGGCAGCATGCCGAGGGACTTGGCCGCGGTGATCGCCTGCTGGGCGGCGGCGGTGCCCTGCGAGCGGGCCGTCGCCGGGCTGGTGCTGATCTTCGCGTCGCCCGGGCGGGCCCCGCACGGCGGTTGCAGGCCCTTGTGCACGGGCAGCAGCCGCCACTTCAGCCGGGACACCGACGCCACCCAGGACGCGGTCAACTGCGGCTGCGAACAGGTCCGGTTGACGCCGGACACGTAGACGCCGAGGGCGCGGTACGGCGACGCGCTCCAGGCCTGGACGGAGGTGAGCGGCGGGGCCGTACAGGTGTCGAGGGCGAGTCCTGAGTAGCGGGTCGATGCCGCGCCCGAGGGATAGGCGACGGAGGTGGCCGGTTCGGCGGCGGCGGAGGGCGCGAGGACGAGGGCGGTCGTGGTGGCGAGGGCGGCGGAGGACACCGCCGCGAGCGTGATTCTCGTCGTCCGCAGTCTTCGTGCTCTCGGCTTTCCGCGCAGGACGTGGTGCGGGTACGGCATGGCAAACCCCCCGGTGGAGCAGTGAAGTTCTCGACAGGGTGGACGCGAGGCGGGCCTTCCGCCAGGTGCCGGTCGGCCCCATTTCCGCCCGTTTCTACCCTCGCCGCGCCACATCCACCAGCAACGGCGCCGTCAACTCGCCCGCGCTCTCCACCACTTCACCCAAGTGGTCCGCACCCGACTCCAGTTCGACGCCCGGACAGACACCCGCCCCGCCCATCACCCGGTAGGTGTCCGCGGCCGGCGGCGAGGGCGGGGCGCAATCCCGTGGGGGTTCCTCGGGGGCCGGACCGGACGCGGATGAGCGTCCAGTGGCCGGCCCCCGGAGGCACGGCAGTCGTATCGCCGAGCGACACGTCACCGGGCGTCGGTGAACGTCTCCCCCTTCTCGGCCTTCTCCACCAGCAGGGCGGGCGGGGTGAAGCGGTCGCCGTAGCGCTCGGCGAGTTCGCGGGCGCGGGCTACGAAGCCGGGCAGGCCGCCCTCGTAGCCGTTGATGTACTGCAACACGCCCCCGGTCCAGCCGGGGAAGCCGATGCCGAAGACGGAGCCGATGTTGGCGTCGGCGACCGACGTCAGGACACCCTCCTCCAGCAGCTTCACGGTGTCGAGGGCCTCGGAGAAGAGCATGCGCTCCTGCATGTCCCGGAACGGGATCTGGTGGCCCGGCCTGGTGAAGTGCTCGCGCAGCCCCGGCCACAGCCCGGTCCGCTTGCCGTCCTCGCCGTATTCGTAGAAACCGGCTCCCCCGCTGCGGCCCGTCCGCCCGAACTCGTCGACCATGCGGTCGACGACCGCCTCGGCCGGGTGGGCCGTCCAGGTGCCGCCGGCCTCCTCGACCGCCCGCTTCGACTCGTTGCGGATCTTGCGCGGCAGGGTCAGCGTCAGCTCGTCCATCAGGGACAGCACCTTGGCCGGGTAGCCGGCCTGGGCCGCCGCCTGTTCCACCGACGCGGGCTCGATGCCCTCGCCGACCATCGCCACGCCCTCGTTGATGAAGTGGCCGATGACGCGGGAGGTGAAGAAGCCCCGGCTGTCGTTGACGACGATCGGCGTCTTGTTGATCTGCCGGACCAGGTCGAAGGCGCGGGCCAGGGCCGTCTCCCCCGTCCGCTCGCCCTTGATGATCTCGACCAGCGGCATCTTGTCGACCGGCGAGAAGAAGTGCAGTCCGATGAAGTCGTCCTGCCGCTCGACGCCTTCGGCGAGCAGGGTGATGGGGAGGGTGGAGGTGTTGGAGCACAGCAGCGCGTCCGGCGCGACGACGTGCTGGATCTCCTGGAACACCTTGTGCTTGAGCTCGGGGTTTTCGAACACCGCCTCGATGACCGCGTCACAGCCGGCCAGATCGGCGACCTCGGCGGTGGGCGTGATGCGGGCCAGCAGCGCCTCCGCCTTCTCCTGGCTGGTACGGCCCCGGGAGACGGCCTTGGCGCACAGCTTCTCGGAGTACGCCTTGCCCTTGAGAGCCGCTTCGAGGGAGACGTCCTTCAAAACCACCTCGATGCCGGCGCGGGCGCAGGAGTAGGCGATGCCGGCGCCCATCATCCCCGCGCCCAGCACGGCGACCTTGCGCACCGGGCGCTGCTCGATGCCCTTGGGGCGGTTGGCGCCGGAGTTGACGGCCTGGAGGTCGAAGAAGAACGCCTGGATCATGTTCTTGGCGGTCTGCCCGGCGGCCAGTTCCACGAAGTAGCGGGCCTCGATCACCTGCGCGGTCTCGAAGTCCACCTGGGCGCCCTCGACCGCGGCGGCCAGGATGTTGCGCGGGGCCGGGTAGGGGGCGCCGTTCGTCTGCTTGCGCAGGGTGGCCGGGAAGGCGGGCAGGTTGGCGGCGAACTTGGGGTTGGCCGGCGTGCCGCCGGGAATCTTGTAGCCGGGCCTGTCCCAGGGCTGCTGCGACTCGGGGTGGGCGTCGATGAAGGCGCGGGCCTTGGCGAGCAGTTCCTCCTGGGTGGCGGCCACGTCGTCGACCAGGCCGTTGTCCAGGGCGCGCCGCGGGTCGTACTGGGTGCCCTGCAGCAGCACCTTCAGCAGCGCGTCGGCGATGCCGAGCAGGCGGACGGTGCGCACCACTCCCCCGCCGCCGGGCAGCAGGCCGAGGGTGACCTCGGGGCAGCCGATCTTCGAACCCGGCGCGTCCAGGGCGATGCGGTGGTGGCAGGCGAGCGCGATCTCGTAACCGCCGCCCAGGGCCGCGCCGTTGAGCGCGGCGACGACCGGCTTGCCCAGGGTCTCGATGCGGCGCAGGTTCCGCTTGATCGCCATGCCGCCGTCGAACAGCTCCTGCGCCGTCTCGGGCGTGACCCGGATCAGGTCGCGCAGGTCGCCGCCCGCGAAGAACGTCTTCTTGGCGGAGGTGACGATGACGCCCCGGACGGTGTCCTTCTCCGCCTCCAGCCGGTCGGTGACCGCGGCCAGGGAGTCACGGAACGCCTGATTCATGGTGTTCGCGGACTGGCCGGGGTCGTCGAGGACGAGGGTGACCACGCCGGTGCGGTCCTGTTCCCAGCGGATGGTGGTGGACTCAGTGCTCATGAGGGTGGGTGCTCCAGGTGATCCGTGATCCGTGGGAAGGGGGGTCAGACGCGCTCGACGATGGTGGCGATGCCCATGCCGCCGCCGACACACAGCGTGGCCAGGCCGAACCGCTTGTCCTGGCGTTCCAGTTCGTCGACGAGCGTGCCCAGGATCATCGCGCCGGTCGCGCCGAGGGGGTGACCGAGCGCGATCGCGCCGCCGTTGACGTTGACCTTGTCCAGCGACAGGCCCATGTCCTTCACGAAGCGCAGGACGACCGCCGCGAACGCCTCGTTGATCTCGACGAGGTCGATGTCGTCGATGGTCAGCCCCGCCTTGGCCAGGGCCTTGCGGGTGGCGGGCGCGGGCCCGGTGAGCATGATCGTGGGCTCGGAGCCGGAGACGGCCGCGGCCACGATCCGCGCGCGGGGCGTGAGGCCGTAGCGCTCCCCCACCTCCTTGGTGCCGATCGCGACCAGCGAGGCGCCGTCGACGATGCCGGAGGAGTTGCCCGCGTGGTGGACGTGGTCGATCTTCTCCACCCAGTGGTACGTCTGCAGCGCCACCGCGTCGAAGCCACCCAGCTCGCCGATGTCCGCGAACGACGGCTTGAGCTTGGCGAGGGAATCGGCCGTGGTGCCGGGCCGCAGGTGCTCGTCGTGGTCGAGGACGACCAGCCCGCTGCGGTCCCTCACCGGAACCACGGACCGCTCGAAGCGGCCCTCCTTCCAGGCGGTGGCCGCGCGCTCCTGCGACAGCGCCGCGTACTCGTCGACGTCCCGGCGGGAGAAGCCCTCGATGGTGGCGATGAGGTCGGCGCCGATGCCCTGGGGGACGAAGTTGGTGGCGAGGTTGGTCATCGGGTCGTTGAACCAGGCACCCCCGTCGGAGGCCATCGGCACCCGCGACATGGACTCCACACCGCCCGCCAGGACAAGGTCCTCGAAGCCGGAACGGACCTTGGCCGCGGCCATGTTCACCGCCTCCAGGCCCGAGGCACAAAAGCGGTTCTCCTGCACGCCCGCCACCGTGTCCGGCAACCCGGCGGCGATCGCGGCGATGCGGGCGATGTCGGAGCCCTGGTCGCCGACCGGGCCGACGACGCCGAGCACGATGTCGTCGATCGCCGCCGGATCCAGACCCGGGAAACGGCCGCGCAGCTCGTGGATCAGGCCGACGACCAGGTCGATGGGCTTGGTGCCGTGCAGGGCGCCGTTCGCCTTGCCGCGACCGCGCGGGGTGCGGATCGCGTCGTACACATACGCTTCGGTGCTCACGAGGAAGCCTTTCGGAGGGTGAGGGTCGGTCGAGCGGAAGAGCCTCAGCCGAGCAGGGAACGGCCGATGATCTCCTTCATGATCTCGGTGGTGCCGCCGTAGATGGTCTGGATGCGGCCGTCGGTGAACGCCTTGGCCACCGGGAATTCGCTCATGTAGCCGTATCCGCCGTGCAGTTGGAGGCAGCGGTCGGCGACCCGCTTCTGCAGTTCGGTCGCCCACCACTTGGCCATGGAGGCGTGCACGGCGTCGAGGGCGCCGTCGGAGTGGTCCTCTATGCAGCGGTCGAGGAAGGTGCGGGTGACGGCGCACTCGGTGGCCATCTCGGCTATCTCGAACCGGACGTGCTGCTTGGCCGCCAGCGGCCGGCCGAAGGCCTCGCGCTCCTTGACGTACTGCGTGGTGATCTCCACCAGGTGCTCGGCGGCGGCGATCGCGGAGACGGCGATGCTCAGACGCTCCTGGGCGAGGTTCGTCATCAGGTGCACGAAGGCGCCGTTGAGCGCGCCGAGCAGGTTCTCCTTGGGCACGCGCACGTCGCGGAAGAACAGCTCGGCGGTGTCCTGCGCCTTCTGGCCGATCTTGTCGAGGTTGCGGCCCCGCTCGAAGCCCTCCATCCCGCGCTCGACGACCAGCAGCGACAGCCCGTGCGCGCCGCCCTCGGGGGTCGTCTTCGCGACGACGATCACCAGGTCGGCGAGGATGCCGTTGGAGATGAACGTCTTGGAGCCGTTGAGCAGCCAGTGGTCGCCCCGGTCCTCGGCACGGGTGGAGATGCCCTGGAGGTCGGAACCGGCGCCGGGCTCGGTCATGGCGATGGCCGTGATCAGCGAGCCGTCGCAGAAGCCGGGCAGCCAGCGGCGCTTCTGCTCCTCGGTGGCCAGGCCCGTCAGATACGGGCCGATGATGTCGTTGTGCAGGCCGAGGGCGAGTCCCGGGGTGCCGGCGCGGGTGAACTCCTCGGCGAGGACGGCGCTGTAGCGGAAGTCGGCGGTGCCTCCGCCGCCGTACTCCTCGGGCACGGCGAGCCCGAGCAGGCCCTGCTTTCCGGCCGCCCGCCAGGCGTCGCGCGCGACGACGCCGTCCTTCTCCCACTGTTCGTAGTACGGCAGCACCTCCCTGGCCAGGAAGGCGCGCACGGTCGCGCGGAACGCGTCGTGCTCCGGGGCGAAGATCTGCCGCTTCATTCAGGGCCTTTCAGCAGGTCGGGTACGTCCCAGTCGCGCGCCACGGCCGCGGTGTCGGCGCCCGGGCGGGCGGGCCCGGTGCGGACGGTCGTCGGGGTGGCGGAGAAGCGGGGCGCGGGGGCGGGCTGGGTGAGTCCGCCGTGGTCGGTGAAGGTGCCACGGGCGGCGAGGTGCGGGTGGTGCGGGGCCTCGCGCAGCGACAGCACGGGCGCCACGCACGCGTCGGAGCCTTCGAACAGGGCCGTCCACTCGTCCCGGGTACGGGACTTGAAGCGGGCGGCGACCGCCTCGCGCAGCTCGCCCCAGCGGGCCCAGTCGCGGCGGGCGTCGGCGTGCTCGGGCAGGTCGAGCAGGGTCACGAACTCCTCGTAGAACCGCGGCTCCAGGGGGCCGACGGCCATGTACCCGCCGTCGGCGGTCTCGTAGGTGCCGTAGTAGGGGCAGCCGCCGTCCAGGAGGTTGGCGCCGCGCCGGTCCTGCCAGCCGCCGGCGGCGAGCATGCCGTGGATCATCGCGGAGAGGTGCGCGGTGCCGTCGACGATGGCGGCGTCGACGACCTGGCCGGCGCCCGTCGCGCGCGCGTGGTGCAGGGCGGCGAGGACGCCGACGACGAGGTACAGGGAGCCGCCCGCGTAGTCGCCGAGCAGGTTGGCGGGGACGGCGGGCGGGCGGTCCGGTTCGCCGATCATGCCGAGGGTGCCGGTGACGGCGATGTAGGCGACGTCGTGGCCGGCGCGGGGGGCCAGCGGTCCGTCCTGGCCCCAGCCGGTCATCCGGCCGTAGACGAGCGCGGGGTTGCGGGCGAGGCAGTCCTCGGGGCCGACGCCGAGCCGCTCGGCGACGCCGGGGCGGTAGCCCTCGATGAGGACGTCGGCGCGGGCGGCGAGGTCGAGGACGCGGGCGGCGCCGTCGGCGGACTTCAGGTCGACGATCACCGAGCGTTTGTTGCGGTTGGTGACGTCGTACTCCGGCTTGATGGCGAGCCCGGCGCCGCCGGGGCGGTCCACGCGGACCACGTCGGCGCCCAGGTCGGCCAGGAGCATGGCGGCGAAGGGGCCGGGACCGATGCCGGCCAGCTCGACCACGCGCACGCCGGTCAGCGGCCCCTGCCCTGGCGTCGTTGCCATCCAGCCCCCAGAGGTAGGCCACACGAGGTGTGACACAACCGATGTAACACCAACGATGCTAAGAACACGTTCCACCGAGCACAAGACCCGCAGAGCAAGCGCTTAGCCAATTATCGCGGCGCCGCCGCACGCCGCACCCGTTCGGTGGGCCCCGCCTCCCGGGGGCGCCCACCGCTCACGCTAGCCTCGGCCACCGACAACGGCGCGAGCTGCGGACCGAGGGGTGTCATGAGCAGGCTGAACCGGGCGGACCGTCCGTACGACATCGTGCTGTTCGGAGCCACGGGCTTCGTCGGCACGCTCACCGCCGAGTACCTCGCGGCCCACGCGCCCGCAGGGCTGCGCTGGGCGATCGCGGGCCGCAGCGAGACGAAGCTGCGGCGGCTGCGCGAACGGCTTCCCGGCGGCACGGAGATCGGCGTGCTGCGCGCGGACGTGTCCGACCCGGCCTCGCTGCGCGCCCTCGCCGGGCACGCGCGCGTGGTCGCCACGACGGTGGGCCCGTACGTGACCTACGGCGAGGAACTCGTCGCCGCCTGCGCCGACACCGGCGCGGACTACCTCGACCTCACCGGTGAGCCGGAGTTCGTGGACCTGATGTACGTCCGGCACGACGCACGCGCGCGGGAGACCGGCGCGCGGCTGGTGCACGCCTGCGGGTTCGACTCGGTGCCGCACGACCTCGGGGTGTACTTCACGGTGCGGCAGCTGCCGCAGGGCGTGCCCCTGAGGGTCGACGGTTTCGTGACGGCCGACGCCGCCTTCTCGGGCGGCACCTTCGCCTCCGCCCTCAACCAGTTCGCGCGCGTGCGGCCCATGCTGGCGGCGGAACGCGACCGCAGGCGGCACGAGCCGCGGCTGGTGGGGCGGCGGGCCGGGGCGCCCACGGGCGCGCCGCGGTTCGCCAAGGAGGTCGGCGCCTGGGCGCTGCCGCTGCCCACCATCGACCCGCAGATCGTGAGCCGGTCCGCGAAGGCTCTTGAGCGCTACGGCCCCGACTTCCGCTACCGCCACTACGCGGCGGTGCGGCGGCTGCCCATGGCGCTCGGCGGGATCGCGGCCGTCGGCGGGGCCTTCGCCGCCGCGCAGCTGCCGCCCGCCCGCCGCTGGCTGTCGGACCGGCTCAGGCCGGGGGACGGGCCGAGCGCGGAGAAGCGGGCGCGGAGCTGGTTCCGCGTCCGGTTCGTCGGCGAGGGCGGCGGTCGGCGCGTGTTCACCGAGGTCTCGGGCGGTGACCCCGGGTACGACGAGACGGCCAAGATGTTCGCCGAGGCGGCGCTGTCGCTGGCCTTCGACGACCTGCCGCCGACGGCCGGTCAGGTCACCACGGCGGTCGCGATGGGCAACGCGCTGACCGAGCGGCTGCGCGCGGCGGGCATCGTCTTCAGGGTGGCCGCCAACGGGTGAACGGCGCTTAGAACCACTCCGTGACCGAGTGGATCAACAGGGACCATCCCCCGACCGCATGGCTCTACAGGGACCATCCCCCGACCGCGTGGAGCTACAGGGACCACCCCGCGACCGTGTAGATCATCCCGGCGATCCAGCCGATCCCGGCCAGCACGGCGAGGACCAGGGCGGCCGTCACGGCGCGCTCGACGGGACGGTGGGGGTCGGCGAGGGGCTTGGGTGCGCGGTGCGTCGTCATGCGGGCAAGCCTGCCGAGACGGGCGGGGCGCCCACATCCGTACGGATACTCAGAGCGGGTACCCACGGCTACTCAGGCCCCCGTCGCCTCCCTGAGCGCCGCGCGGCACAGGGCGTCCGCCCTGCGGGTGGTCTCCGGCAGGCGGAAGCGCGGGGTCAGGGCCAGCGTGTGGGCGCAGGCGGTGTCCAGGCTCACGCGGTGGCCGACGGAGACGAAGACCGGCTTGACGCCGTCCCGCGTGCGCAGGGCGCGGCAGACCTCGTCCGTCCCGTCGAGCAGGGGTGAGGTGCTGCCGCGCGGGGCGTCCGGGTCGTCGTAGGCGAAGGTGAACGGGTTCTTCGCGACGCCGATCGTGGGCAGGCCGGTGAGCACCCCGAGGTGGCTGGCGAGGCCGAAGCGGCGCGGGTGGGCGAGGCCGTAGCCGTCGCAGACGACCAGGCCCGGCGGGCAGGACAGGGCGTCGAGGGCCGCGAGGACCGTGGGGATCTCGCGGAAGGCGAGCAGCCCGGGCACGTACGGGAAGGAGATCCGGCCGACGGCGGTCGCCTCGGCGACGACGTCGAGGGTCGCCGCGTCCAGGACGACGGCCGCGGCGGCGACGACGTCCCGCTCGTCGTCGTAGGCCACGTCGACGCCGGTGACGCGGCCGGTGCCCGGCGGGGGTCCCGGTTCGTCGTGCACGACACGGGCGCGCAGCTCGTCCTGTACCGCGCGGGCCTCTTCCTCGGTCGCGGGCCGGCCCGCGGGGATGCTCACGGTCATGATGTCCACGAGCGTAAGGGGCTGTCAGTGGGTCGGCGTAGGCTGCCGATCATGTTCGTGATGGAGCTGACCTACACCGCCCCACCGGAAGCCGTCGACGCTTTGGTGAAGGCCCATGTGACCTGGCTGGACGAGCAGTTCGAGAAGGGCGTCTTCCTGGCGGCCGGACGCAAGAACCCGCGCGACGGCGGGGTCATCCTCGCCGTCGCCGAGGATCGCGCGCGTGCCGAGGAGATAGCCGCCGGGGACCCGTTCGCCACCGGCGGGGTGTGCGCGTACCGCATCACCGAGTTCGACGCCACCCGGACGGCCCCGGCCCTGGAGCGCTACCGCGAGACGGACGGCTGAGCCGCGCGAGTCAGCTCTTCTTGGCGTTCAGCGCGCGCTGCAGCTGGTCCTTGTTCATGTTCGAGCGGCCTTCGATACCGCGCTGTTTGGCCTCGTTGTAGAGCTGGTCCCGGGTCGGGCCCTGGGAGCCGGTGCGGTTGCCCGAGCGCTGGCCGCCACGCCTGCTGGAGGACATGTCCTTGGTGGAGCTGCGGCTGGCCGTCTTCGACTCGCCGGACCGGGCGCGTTCCTTGTTGACCGTGCGGGCCGCGATCTCCTTGGCGCGTCCGGTGCTCTCCCCCCGGTCCTGGGCGCTCTTCTTGATGTGCTCGTACTGGCGCTCCCGCTTGGAGCTGGAACCTGCGGGCATGGTCGCTCACTCCTTTCGCAGTCGGCGACCGGGTACCCGCATTCCGGCCCCATGCGTCACGTCTCCAGCCGCGCCACCCTTCCCTGTTCGCCGGCCGCCCAGCAGCCGAGGTCCGGTGCGCAGTCCACGGTGTCGTACGAGCCCGTGTCGAGCGTGTGCCAGGTGCGGCCGCCGTCGGTGGTCAGGTCGGTGCCGGTGGGGCCGACGGCGAGGGCGGCGGTGCGGCTGTGGGGGAGCCAGGTGACGCCGGAGCGGTAGGCGGGTGGCGGGGTGGCGGCGGGCCGCCAGGTGCGGCCGGCGTCGGAGGTGCGGGCGGCGGCCTGCGGGGAGGGCTGGTCGGGGCGGTAGTCGCCGCCGACGGCGAGTCCGTGGACGCGGTCGCGGAAGGCGAGCGCGAAGACGCCCTTGGCGGGGTCGCCGGCCGGGACCGGCGTGTCGGCGGCCGTCCAGGTCAGGCCCCGGTCGGCGGAGTGCAGCACGCGCGCGTGGGCGCCGCCGCCGGTCGCCAGCCACACGTCCGAGGGGCCCGAGGCGACCAGGCACTGGCCACTGGCGGCGAACCCGGCATCCCCGTCCAGGGCGGCGGGCATGCCCTCGCCGGGCAGCACCCGCCAGCTGCGGCCGCCGTCCGAGGTCGACAGGATGCGGAACCTGCCGTCGACCGGGTCGCTCACGGCGAGGCCGTGGCGGTGGTCGAAGAAGGCGAGGCAGTCGTAGAAGGCGCTCGCGTCGGTGTTGCGGAAGGACTCCGTCCAGGTCCGGCCGCCGTCGTCGGTGCGGTAGACGCGGGACGCCTCGCCCTCGCCGATGGCCAGCACCACGGCGTGCCGGGCGTCGAACGCCTCCACGTCCCGGAACTCCAGGTCGGCGGCGCCGGGCGGCGAGACGTTCCGCCAGCTCCCGCCGCCGTCGGTGGTGCGCAGCACGGTGCCCTGGGTGCCGGCCACCCAGGCGGTGTCCCGGCTGACGGCCGACAGGCCCCGGAAGCGCACGTCGGCTGCGCCGGTCGCCTTCAGGTCCCACCGCGGTGCCGTGTGTGCCCGGGCCGGTGCGGCGGTCAGGGCCGCCAGCGCGGCCGAGCACGCCGCCGCCGCGGCCAGCGTGCGAAACGTACGTCCCGTTCGTCGCGTGTTCCCCGAGCGCCTCATGGCGGGCGAAGCTAGCCGACCGGGCGGACGGCGTCCAGACGGCCGCCGTGGCGCATGGGCCCACCGGGAAACGGGAGGTGGAACCCGTCACTTCCGCGCATGAACGCGGTGACGGAGGTCACTCGCTTTTCGTGTGCACGGATTGGCCGATTCCGGCGTCTCTAGCAGTGCCCGGCCGATCCATTCGGAAGCAGTCCAGCCGTCACGAGGGAGCAAGGCGTTGTCCACCGTCATCGAGCAGCCCGTGGAGGCCCGCCTCGTGGCCGCCGCGCCGCGTATGCCCAGCATTCCGGCCATCCTGCACTACGACCGCCGCGACCCCTTCGCGGTCCGCATGACCTTCCCGGCCCCGGCCACCCTGGAGGGCGTGGAGGTCTGCTGGATCTTCTCCCGCGAACTCCTCGCGGCCGGCCTGGAGGGCCCCGAGGGCCACGGCGACGTGCGGGTGCGGCCGTACGGGTACGACCGCACCGTCCTGGAGTTCCACGCGCCCGAGGGCACCGCGGTGGTCCACATCCACTCGTCCGACGTGCGCCGCTTCCTCAAGGCCAGCGGCGAGCTCGTGCCGGTCGGCCTGGAGCACCTCCAGCTGGACCTCGACCACGACCTGGCGGAGCTGATGCGCGACGCCTGCTAACGGGTCGCCCCCAGCAGGCCGTTGAGCCGGCCGTAGTCCAGGCCGTCCGTCAGCGACTCGTACGTCCCCGCGTCCAGCAGCTCCCGTGCGGCGCGGCGGACCAGGGCGTGGGCGGCCTGCGCGAGGGCGGAGCCGACGCTGACGCGGGCGACGCCCAGCGCGGCCAGTTCGGCGACCGGCGGTGCGCCGGGGCCCGCCATGACGTTCAGCGGACCGTCGACGCCGTCGACGAGGAGCTTGACGGTCCCCGGGTCGACGGCCCCGGGGACGAAGATCCCGTCGGCGCCCGCGGCGCGGAAGGCGGCGGCCCGCTCCAGGGTGACGTCCACTCCCCCGGCACCCCTGAGGAAGGTGTCGATACGGGCGTTGACGAACAGCGGCACCCCCGCCGCGTCGGCCGTCTCGCGGACGGTGGCGATGCGTTCGGCCTGCTCGGCGACCGGACGCAGCGGGCCCGTACCGGCCTCGTACAGCGCGTCCTCGATGTTGACGCCGACCGCGCCCGCCGCGAGCACCGCACGGACGGTGTCCGCGACGCCGGCCGCGTCCGGCGCGTACCCGCTCTCGATGTCCGCGCTCACGGGCACGTCCACGGCGGCGGCGATGCGGGCGACGGCCTCCAGGGCCCGGCCCCGCTCCAGCCGGTCGCCGTCGGCCGCGCCGAGGGCCCAGGCGAGACCGGCGCTGGTGGTGGCGACGGCGGCGGCACCGGCGTCCTCGATCAGGCGGGCGCTGGCGGTGTCCCAGGCGTTCGGGAGGACCAGCGGGCGGCCCGGGACGTGCAGGGAACGGAAGGCGAGGGCACGGTCACGAAGAGGGTTCGCATCGGTCATACGGCCCACTCAACCAGCCCTGCGGGAAAGGGAGCTGGCAGGAATCCGACATGTACGTGGGCATGTGGATGGGGCTCGGTCCAGGGAATGCGGCAGCCGTGTGGGCATGCGGGCGGGCCCCGGCTCAGGAAATGCGGCAGTCGCGTGGACATCCGGATGGGGCCCGGACCAGAGAATGCGGCAGCCGTGTGGGCAGTGGGCATGCGCGTGAGGCTTCGTCCAGGAGATACGGCACCCACGTGGGCACGCGCGTGAGGCTCGGTCCTGAGAATGCGGCAGGCGCCGTCGGGCGCGCTCAGGCCGCCGTCGTCAGGGCCGCGCACAGTTCGCTCACGACGGCCTGTGCGCCACTGCGTTCGGTCAGCTCCTCGATGCGCTCCTTGTGCCGTTGCGGTTCCCCGTCCGCGGGCAGCGCGGGCAGTCCCGCCGCGACCGCGAGGGCCGCGACGGCCGCCTCCTCGCCCGTCGGCGGCACCGTCCCCTCGAAGACGCCGCGCAGGCGGGCTCGCAGCTCGGGCACGATCCCGGCGTCGGCGAGCGTGCGGTCCGCGACGACCGGGAAGACGCCGAGCACCCGCTTGCGCTCGGCGAGCAGGAACCCGTCCGCCGTCAGCTGCTCCACCACGCCGTCCACCGTCACGCGCGCGTGGAGCGTCACCCACGCCCGCCACCCGTGCGGGCGTGACTCGCGGACCAGTTCCAGCAGCCCGTCCAGGGCGGCGTCGCCGGTGAGGGTGTCCAGGTCGGCCGGCGTGGCGATGCCGTCCTCGTCGGTGAGCAGGCCGCGGCGGGCCAGCTCGGCGAGGGCGCCGGCCCGCACCAGGGGAGCGCTGCCGGCCGTGTCCCAGGCCAGCAGGTACAGCCGGGCCGGGAGCGAGAGCGAACCGTGGGGCACGAGGTCTCCTTGGTGCGGTGCGGTCGGGGGTCACGTTAATTCGTTGACAGCCGCCAGGGGCCCTCGTACGGTGCGTAGCGGTTCTGTTGCCGTCGATCGGAGAAGGACGTTGCTCCTCTGAGGTCCTGAGACACCGCGTCACACCCGTGGGGGTGTGCGCCGCGTGCGACCTCGGTGCTGCGAGCCGTCCAGACGGAGCAGGGCTTTCTCCACGCCCTCCCGCGCGCCTTGCTTCCTCCCGCCGCCGGCCGCCGGTGTCTCGATACGCGTTTGCCCCTGTCCGCATCACGCAATCGCGAGGCCCCCATGTCTGCTTCCGCCACCTGTACGTCCCTGTCGTTCACCTGGCCCGACGGCACCGCCGTCTTCGAGGGCCTCGACATCGCCTTCGGCCCCGGCCGCACGGGGCTCGTCGGCGTCAACGGCTCGGGCAAGTCCACCCTGCTGAAACTGATCGCCGGCCGGCTCGCCCCCGCCGACGGCACCGTGCGCGTCGCGGGCGAGGTCGGGTACCTCCCGCAGAACGTCACGCTCGACACCCGGCTGCGCGTCGACGAGGCGCTCGGCATCGCCGCGCGGCGGGCCGCGCTGCACGCCATCGAGGCGGGCGACGTGTCCGAGGAGCACTTCGAGACGGTCGGCGACGACTGGGACGTGGAGGAGCGCGCCCTCGCCACGCTCGGCGAACTCGGCCTGGGCCACATCCCGTTGGGCCGGACCATCGGCGAGGTGTCGGGCGGCGAGTCGGTGCTGCTGCGCCTGGCCGCCCTGTTGCTGCGCCGGCCGGACGTCCTCCTGCTGGACGAGCCCACCAACAACCTCGACCTGTACGCGCGCCGGCGGCTGTACGCGGCCGTGGAGTCCTGGCCCGGAGTGATGATCGTGGTCAGCCACGACCGTGAACTCCTCGACCGGGTCGACCAGATCGCCGACCTGCACTCCGGCGAGGTCACCTGGTACGGCGGCAACTTCTCCGCCTACGAGGAGGCCCTCGCCGCCGAACAGGAGGCCGCCGAGCGCATGGTGCGCGTCGCCGAGGCGGACCTGCGCCGGCAGAAGCGCGAACTGGCCGACGCCCAGGTCAAGTTGGCCCGCCGCAAGCGGTACGGGCAGAAGATGTGGGAGCAGAAGCGCGAACCGAAGATCGTGATGGGCGCACGCAAGCGCGCGGCACAAGAGTCCGCGGGCAAGCACCGCCTGCTGCACGAGGGGCGCCTCGCCGAGGCCAGGGAGCGGCTCGACGACGCGGTGGAGGCCGTGCGCGACGACGACGAGATCCGCGTCGACCTGCCGTACACCGCCGTACCGCCGGGAAGGACCGTGCTCACCCTGATGGACCTGAAGCTCGCCCACGGCGCGCGGGTGGCGGGCGGGCTCGACCTGCGCGGGCCCGAGCGGGTCGCGCTGATCGGGCGCAACGGCGCCGGCAAGACGACGCTGCTGCGGACGATCGCCGGTCAGCTGGAGCCGGTGGCGGGCGAGGCGCACGCGCACGTGCCGCTGCGTTTCCTGCCGCAGCGCCTCGACGTCCTCGACGACGAGCTGTCGGTCGCCGAGAACGTGGCCCGGTTCGCGCCGGGCGCCACCAACAACCGCGTCCGGGCGCGGCTGGCCCGCTTCCTGTTCCGCGGTGCCCGTGCCGACCAGAAGGCGGCGACGCTGTCCGGCGGTGAACGCTTCCGGGCGGCGCTGGCGGCGCTGATGCTGGCCGAGCCGGCCCCGCAGCTGCTCATGCTGGACGAGCCCACGAACAACCTGGACATGGCGAGCGTGCGGCAGCTGACGTCGGCCCTGGAGTCGTACCAGGGGGCGCTGATCGTGGCCAGTCACGATCTGCCGTTCCTGGAGTCGATCGGGATCACGCGCTGGCTGCTGCTGGACGGCGAGCTGAGCGAGACGGAGCCGGAGGCGATCGGATGAGCGCGTCTCAGGAGGGGCACAGCCTGGCAACGAGGGTTTTGTCGACACGGACGCGGGCTGCATGATGGCTGACCGGCGCCCCGCACGGGCGCCGGTCAGCGTCCCGCCGTTACGGAGTTCCTCGTGCCCAGCAAGAAGGCCCTCGTCCGCCGCCCCAGCCCGCGCCTCGCCGAAGGTCTGGTGACGCACATCGAGCGGGAGAAGGTCGACGTCGATCTCGCGGTCGAGCAGTGGCAGGCGTACACCGAGGCGCTGCGCGAGCACGGCTGGGAGACCGTCGAGGTGGACCCGGCCGACGACTGCCCCGACTCGGTGTTCGTCGAGGACACGGTGGTCATGTACCGCAACGTCGCCCTGATCACGCGCCCCGGCGCCGAGTCGCGGCGGGAGGAGACCATCGGCGTCGAGGAGGCCGTGGCGGGCCTGGGCTGCTCGGTGAACTGGATCTGGGAGCCGGGCACCCTGGACGGCGGCGACGTGCTGAAGATCGGCGACACGATCTACGTCGGCCGGGGCGGGCGCACCAACGCGGCCGGCGTGCAGCAGCTGCGGGCCGCCTTCGAACCGCTGGGGGCGCGCGTCGTCGCCGTACCGGTGAGCAAGGTGCTGCACCTGAAGTCGGCGGTCACGGCGCTGCCCGACGGGACCGTCGTCGGGCACATCCCCAAGGTGGACCGGCCCTCGCTCTTCCCGCGCTTCCTGTCGGTGCCGGAGGAGTCGGGTGCCCACGTGGTGCTGCTCGGCGGCCCCAAGCTGCTGATGGCGGCGAGCGCGCCGAAGACGGCCGAGCTGCTCACCGACCTCGGCTTCGAGGTGGTCGTGGTGGACATCAGCGAGTTCGAGAAGCTCGAAGGCTGTGTGACGTGTCTCTCGGTGCGGCTGCGGGAGCTGTACGCCTGACGGGTCACCGCCTCACCTCTTCGGCCCCGGACCTGCGCGTCCCGGGGCTTTTTGACATGCCCTGGGAAGCTGCCTGATCAGGGATGTTTACGGTGTACTTAACCTACGGTCTCGTAACCTACGGGTTCGTAGCCTACGATTCCGTAGGTTCCGGCGCCCGCCCGCCGACCCGTCCCCTTATGTCGTGCGTCCCCCTGGAGTTCCCGTGACGATCACTTCCCCGCACCTCGGCAGCCCCGCCGTCTGGACCGACGCCCGGCTGTTGTACGCCCTGGAGGAAGTGGTCGAGCAGGAACTCAACCGGCATCTGAAGGTCGCCAAGGACTGGATGCCGCACGAGTACGTGCCGTGGTCGGAGGGCCGTAACTTCCCCGGCCTCTTCGAGGACGGCGAGGCCTGGGACAAGGAGCAGTCCAAGGTCACCGAGATCGGCCGGATCGCGCTCGTCGTCAACCTCCTCACCGAGGACAACCTGCCCAGCTACCACCACGAGATCGCCACGCTCTTCGGCCGCGACGGCGCCTGGGGCACCTGGGTGCACCGCTGGACCGCCGAGGAGGGCCGGCACGGCATCGTCATGCGGGACTACCTGCTCGCCTCGCGCGCGGTCGACCCGGACCAGCTGGAGCGGTTCCGGATGGCCCACATGAGCGAGGGCTTCGAGTCGGACAACCGCCACTCGATGCTGCACTCCGTGGCCTACGTCGCCTTCCAGGAACTCGCCACCCGCATCTCGCACCGCAACACCGGCCACCAGTCCGGCGACCCCGTCTGCGACCGGATGCTGGCGCGCATCGCGACGGACGAGAACCTCCACATGGTCTTCTACCGCAACCTGCTCAAGGCGGCCTTCGAGATCGCCCCCGATCCCACCATGCAGGCCGTCCGCGACGTCGTGGTGAACTTCCGCATGCCCGGTCACGGCATCCCCGGCTTCGAGCGGGCCGCCGCGCAGATGGCCATCGGCGAGGTCTACAACCTGCGCATCCACCACGACGACGTGCTCCAGCCGGTGCTGCGCTTCCTGAAGGTCCTGGAGATCGACGGCCTCGGCCCCGAGGGCCGCCAGGCCCAGGAGGAGCTCGGCCTGTTCCTGGGCGGGCTCGACGCGGAGGCGCTGAAGTTCGACGAGAGGCTGGCGGCCCGCAAGGCGCGGATGGCGGCGCGCGCGGGGGCCTGACGGCAGCCGAATTCCCGGTGCGGGACGCACCCCGGCCGCGCCATCATGCGGGGCATGGGTGACGACAGCACGTCGGGACAGGCCGTCGGCTTTCTGCTGGGCCTGATCGACACCGGGGACGCGGAGCGGATACGGCGACGGGTCGGCCTGCCCGCGCACGCGCGCGTGGACGACGCCGACACGCGCGCGAAGCTGGTCTCCTCCTGGAGCCGGCGGGCCGTCCCGTCCTCCGTGCTGCTGTGGGTGCTGGAAGAGGACGACCCGGACCTCAACGCCATGGTGTGGCGGCATCCCGGCGCGGACGACTCCATGCGGCGCGCCGTCCTGCGCGGCGTGCCGTTCGGCCCCGGCCGCACGGCACGCGTCCCGGTCGACCGCGTCCTGCGCAGCAGCACGGAACCCCCCGTCCCCGGCAGCTACACACGGCTCGGCCTCGTGGGCGCACTGCGCGCCGGCACCACCATGGCAGCCGCGCGACAGGCGGCCTCCATGGTGCTGGAGCGCGCCGACTGGCAGGCGGTCGCGGAGGCGGACCGGGAGCGCCCGCTGCCCGGTTACGCGCGCTGGGCGCTCGTCGTGCGCCCGGACTGTCCGCCCGCGCTGCGCACGCAGTTCGGTGAGCACCGCAAGTTCACCCATCGGATGCGCCGGGCCGGCGTGCTGGACGGTCCCGCCGACTACGCGACGACCCACGCGCCCGCCGCCGACACCCTGAGGGTGCTGTCGCTCGGGCATCTGCTGTTCCCCGCGCGCGTGCGCGCCGCCGAGCAGGCGCTGGAGCCGCTCGTGCGCGAGCACCTGGCCGACCGTGAGGAGGCGTGGGCGGTGCTCGCGCAGCTCCTCGACACGTTCCACGGGACCACGCCCGAACTCGTCGTGACGGCGGGCGCGATCGCCTGACCCGCGGGCAGGGGGCGGGGCGGCTGGATTCGAACCAGCGTGCTCCGGTTCTGGAGACCGGCGCGCCTGCCTCTGCGCTACGGCCCCGCCCTTGGCCCCCGAGCGTAATGCGCTGGCCCGCTGTCAGTGGGCGCTGCTACCAATGAGGCACGGGGAGATACGTGAGTACGGGGGACTCGGCATGGCGTACGGAGAGCGGGGGCGGCGTGTCCCCGTGGTCGACCTGGCCGACCGCAGGGCGCTGGAGCGCTACCGCCCGGCGGATACGGCGGTGGTCGAGCAGGCGCGGCTGCTGAAGGAGGCCGCGCTGCTGGACTTCGGACTGACGCAGTCGGCGGTGGCCTCCTGGCTGTACGCGAAGTGCCACCACCAGATCCCGACGACCGCGGTCGACACGGCGGCCGTGGTGGCCTCCGGCGACGGCTCCTGCCTGCTGCTGTACAACCCGGACTTCTTCGTCCGGCTCGGCCTGGACGGCGTGAAGTTCGTGCTGTTCCACGAGGCACGGCACCTGGTGCACCGGCACCTGTTCACCGACCCCGACCTGCGCGCCGACCCGGTCTTCGAGCTGGCCTGCGAGGTGTCCGTCAACCACGTCGCGCTGGTCCGGCTCGACCGGACGCGGCTGCCCCTGCTGGACGGCAGACCCACGGGCGTCGACCCGCGGCAGGTGTACGAGGCGTACGTCGCCGACCTGACGGCGCACGGCCTGGAGCCGGTGCCGTACGACACGTTCACCGAGACGGACATGCGGGTGTACGGCGAGCTGAAGCGGATGCGTCACCCGCCCGTGCCGGAGCGCCGGCTGTGCGTGCACCTGCGGGCCGGGGACGTGCCCGCCGACCAGGAGACCGTCGACGCGGTGGTCTCCTCCGCACTGCTCAACTCCCTGCTGGCGGCCCGGCGCGGGCACGCGGGCGCGGAGCGGGAGCTGCTCGACCTGATGGGCCGCACCGAGGACGGCAACGCGCGGGCCGCGCGGATCTGGGGCACCCTCGGCGCGGGCGCGCTGCGCGGCGAGACCACCCCCACGCGGACCGTCGACTGGTGGCAGCGCTGGCTGGTCGACGTGCTGGGCTCCAGGCTCCGCGAGGGCGAGCGGCTGGTGTACCCCAAGAAGCGGGGCGCGCTGCTCGCCGCCCTCGGCCAGGACCCGGTGCTCTCGCGGCGCGGGCCGGTGCGGGAGAAGGTGCTCGTGGTCGCCTACGACACCTCGGGCTCGATGCCGGACCACGTCGTCGACTGGCTGACGCGGCTGGTCGGGCGGATCGACGGGGTCGAGGCGCACTGGCTGTCCTTCGACGCCGTGGTGATGCCGTTCAGGCCGGGCGAGCGGGTGTACGGCGGGGGCGGCACGAGCTTCCAGGCGGTCGCGGACTACGTGGAGGGGCGTACGGAGGTGGACGGGCGGCGGTTCGACGTCACCCCGGACGCCGTCGTGGTGCTCACCGACGGATACGCCCCGCCGATCACGCCGGCCGAGCCGGACAAGTGGATCTGGCTGATCACCGAGGGCGGCAGCGAATGGCCCGAGCGGCGCCACCCGGCGATGGCCTGCCATCGCGTCACGACCGGAGCGACGGACACGACAGCACCGACAGGATCGAAGTGAGGGACACATGACGACCGCGTCACGGCAGACGCCTTCGGGCGCCGGCGCGCACGGACCCGCCGAGGTCTCCCGCCTCGAAGCCTTCGTCGACGCGATGATCGACATGGAGCAGACCGGCCAGATCTTCGGCGAGCACGGCATCGGCAAGACCGCGACGTTCTTCACCCACATCGCCCGCGCATATCCGCAGGCGACGCTGGTGTACGTCCCCGCGGCGAACCTGACGCCGGACGACCTGCTCGTCAACGCGCCCGTGCGCGACCCGCGCACTGGCGAACTGGCGCTGCGGCAGCTGGTGATGAGCCAGCTCAGGCCCGGCAGGCCCTTCGTGCTGCTCATCGACGACTCCCTGCAGGCGGGCGAGACCATCCAGTCCCAGCTGATGCAGATCGCCTGCAACTGGACCCTCGGGGAGCACGATCTGCGCGCCCTGGGCTGCATCGGCGTCTTCCTCACCGACAACGAGTCGCTGGCGGAGACCTCCGCCCGGCGCAGCGACCTCGCGCTCCTGGACCGCATGGTGACACTGCGGATCACCGCCAACGACACCGCGTGGCGGCGGCACCTGGCCGCCAAGTACCGCCCGTGGGACCTGCGTCCGGTGTTCTCGCTGTGGGCGTCCCTGTCCCCCGCCCTGCGCGAGCTGCTGTCCCCGCGCACCCTCGACCACGTCCTGGCCAACGCCCGCGAGGGCTTCCCGCTGCGCTGGGGCCTGCCCCTGGTCGACGGCGAGCGGCTGCGGCTGGCCGAGCCCGGCGCGGACGGCAGGCCCGGGCAGGACCGCACGGCCGAGCTCCTGGACCGCGTCGCCGAGTCCCTGGGCGTGCCCAACCCGTCGGCGGTGCCCGATCCGGTACGGCAGGTCGTCCGGGCGGCCCTGCGCAACCGCTGGACGGTGCTGCTGCAGGGCCCGCCGGGGTGCGGCAAGACGGAGCTGGTCCGGGAGACGGTGCGGGCGGGCCTGGGCCGCGAGGCGCTGTACTTCTCGCTGCCGGTGACGAACGTCGAGGACCTGTGCGCGCCGATCCCGTCGGCGGACGGCACGCTGGAGAACCTGCTCGCGGCGAAGTTCACCGGGCCCGAGCCCAAGGCGATCGTGTGGGACGAGTACAACCGGCCCAAGGACAAGGCCGCGTTCGCCAAGCTCATGGAGATCACCCAGGAGTGGTCCCTCGCGGGACGGCGGATCGAGAACCTGCGGGCGCAGATCGCGGTGCAGAACCCGCCGTACCACCTGGGCCGCAAGATGCTGGTGGCACGCAACAACATCGCCCAGGCGACCCGGTTCACCGCCTCGCTGCAGGTGCAGCCGGAGGACATCCCGGCCAACGAGTGGCTGCTCGCCCGGTACGGCACGGACGCCGAGACGGTCCTGGAGTGGTGGAAGCACGACATCGACGACGACGGACGCGCCTGGATCACCAAGCGCACCCTGGAGCGGCTGATCAAGCTGCACCGGCGCGGGCTGCCGCTGGAGCTGGGCACGGTCTACCTCGGCGACGGCGCGTACGCGCCCGTGCCGCTCACCGCGCTGATCGACCGCTTCCAGGGCCGCCCGGTGACGGGACTGCGCGAGCTCGCACGCGACGTCGGCGCCTGGGAGACGCGGCTGCGCCGTGCCGCCGCGCACTCCTCCGAGGGGGGCGACGACACCGACGTGGTCCACCAGATCCTCGCCAACGCGGAGCTGTCCCAGCTCAAGAAGCACCGCGAGGCGGTGACCCGGCTGGTGGCCCTGCTGCCGGCGAAGCTGCGCGCGACCTATCTGGTCGGGGCGTCGGCGGGCCAGCAGCGATTCTGGACGGAGGTGTTCATGGCGATGCCGCGGCGGCTCACCAGTCCGCCTCCCGGTAGTCCTTGAGGAAGACGCCCGACACGGGGTCCCCCGCCTCACCCCGCACGATCGGGTCGTACACCCGTGCCGCCCCGTCCACGACGTCCAGCGGCGTGCGGAACCCGGCGTCGGCCATGCGCCGCTTCTTCGGCGCCGGGTTCTCGTCGGTGATCCAGCCGGTGTCGACGGCGCACATGTGCACGCCGAGGCCGGCGAGTTCGGCGGCGCTGGTGCGGGTGAGCATGTTCAGGGCGGCCTTGGCCATGTTGGTGTGCGGGTGGCCGGCCGTCTTGTTGCGGACGGCGAACCGGCCCTCCACGGCGGTCACGTTGACGACGTAACGGCGGGGCCGCGGCGAGGCGAGCAGCAGCGGCAGCAGGCGGTCGCACAGCAGTGCCGGGGCGACGGCGTTGACGAGCTGGGTCTCCAGGACCTCGGCCGGGTCGAGCGCGCCGAGCCGGGCCGACCAGGAGTTCTCCGGGGACGGGTCGGGCAGCAGCCCGGCCTCGTCGGCCTCGCGCAGCACCGCCGGCAGGGCCGCGGCGCCGCTCTCCAGCATCCGCGCCGGCGTGAAGCCCGGCGCCCGCCGCGCGCCCTCGGGCAGCGCGTCGTGCTCGCCGGCGGCGAGCAGCGCGTACGACTCGGGCGGCCGGCGCACGGTCTGCGCCGCGTTGTTGACGAGGATGTCGAGCGGCGCGCCCTCCGCCCGCAGTTCCTCGCACAGGCCCAGCACCTGGCGTGGATCGCGCAGGTCGACGGCGAGCACCGTGAGCCGGTCGAGCCACTTGCCGCTGCCCGGCTCGGCCCGGAAGCGGCGCACGGTGTCGTGCGGGAAACGGCTGGTGACGAGCACCTCCGCGCCGTCCCGGAGCATCATCAGGGCGAGCTGGAACCCGATCTTGACCCGGCCGCCGGTGAGCAGGGCCCGGCGGCCGCCGAGGTCGGTGGACAGCCCGCGCCGGGCGGTGTGGTCGGCGGCGCAGCGCGGGCACAGCCGGTGGTAGAAGGCGTCGACGTGTCGATAGGGCGACTTGCAGACGTAGCAGCCGCGCGCCCGGCGGAAGACACCGGCGTCGCCCGGGACGGCGAGGGGGGCGTCCTCGCGCCGGTCGGCTGCGCCGGTCGCGGTCGCGGCCATCGCCTCGGCGTCCGCCGCGCTCAGCTCCGCGCCCCGCGCCTTGCGCCGCCGCAGCCGCCCGTCGCGGGCGAAGGAGGCGGCGACCTGCTCGGCCCGCAGGCGCACCGGATCGTCGACGGGCAACGCGCGCAGCCTGCCGACCATGCGGTGGAAGGCGGCCAGTTCCTCGTCGCCGATCACGTCGCCGTCGCCCATGTCTCTCCGCCCCCGTCCATGCCGTGCCGCGGGCCGGGCCGGATTCGAACCGGCGTCTCCTTCATGCCATGAAGGTGCGCCTGCCTCTGCGCTACCGGCCCCTGCCGTCGTGGGCCCCGGCCGGATTCGAACCGGCGTATCCGCCCTGAGAAGGCGGCGAGTCTGCCTCTGCTCTACAGGGCCCCCGCAGCGCGACCCGGGGGCCGGATTCGAACCGGCGTGCTTCGCCTGAGCAAGGCGGGTGCGCCTGCCTCTGCGCTACGCCCGGGTGCGCCCCCGGATCCTAACCGTCCCGCCCCGTGCGGCTCACGGGTTTTCCAGGCGCCGCATCTCCAGGCGTTCCTTCTCCGACAGACCGCCCCAGACGCCGAAGCGTTCGTCGTTGCGCAGCGCGTACTCCAGGCAGGCGGAGCGCATCTCGCACATGCCGCAGATGCGCTTGGCCTCGCGCACCGAGCTGCCCGGCTCGGGAAAGAAGAAGTCCGCCCCGGTCTGCGCGCACAGCGCCTGTGCCTGCCAGGCGAGATCGCCCGCCGTGATCGTGTCCGTGTGCATGGGCGAGATCGTGCCGCGCGGCGAAAAACGTTCGATCAACGCCGGATCAACGCCGCACGGCAGGGCCCGCGGCCCCTCGATGGTGACCCGCCCGCGCACGGTGGCGCACGGCGGCGCGCGGAACGGAACGGAATCCCGGGCGCCGCCCCGCACCCGCCGCCCGCCCCGGCGCTCCGGCAGCGATTGTCAGTGGGCGGTGCAAGACTCGGCAGTGCAGTGAACGGGACCCTTCCGAGGAGGGCGATGATGCTCACCACCCGTTTCGTCAACGGCGCTCCGAACTGGATCGATGTCGCCACACCCGACATCGACGGCGCCCTTTCCTTCTACGGCGGTCTCTTCGGCTGGCGGTTCCAGTCGGCGGGGCCCGAGGCCGGCGGTTACGGCTTCTTCCAGATCGACGGCAAGACCGTGGCCGGCGGCATGCAGACCACGGGCGAGCAGGGTCCGCCCGCCTGGACGGTGTACTTCCAGAGCGCGGACGCGGAGGCCACCGCGAAGGCGGCCGAGCAGGCGCACGGCAGTGTGCTCGCGCAGCCCATGGACGTCATGGGCGAGGGCCACATGGCGATCCTCGCCGACAAGGCGGGCGTGCCGTTCGGCGTCTGGCAGCCCGGCCGCACCAAGGGCATCGACGTGGCGAGCGAGACCGGCTCGCTGTCCTGGGTGGAGCTCTACACCCCGGACATCGCGGCGGCCGCCTGGTTCTACCACGAGACGCTGGGCCTGGAGACGTCGGCGGTGCCCTTCCCCGGCGGCACCTACACCTGCGTCAACCCGTCCGGTGCCGGGGAGGACGCGATGTTCGGCGGGATCGTGCCGCTGGCGGACGCCCCGTCGGAGGACCGCGCGTACTGGCTGCCGTACTTCGAGGTCGCGGACGCCGACGCGACGGTCGCCAAGGCGCGGGAGCTGGGCGGCGAGGTCCGCGAGCCGGCCACCGACATCCCCGGGGTGGGCCGGTTCGCCAAGCTCGCCGACCCGTACGGCGCCCGTTTCGCGATCATCAAGAGCGCGCCGCCGCAGGGCTGACGGCCGGGGCCGGGGGCGCCGTCGTGGTCGTGGGGCGGCGACGGCGTCAGGCCGAGGCGCGGCGCACCAGCGTGGTCGGCAGGACGACGCTGCTCGGCGGCGCGCCGCGGTCGTCCTCGCCGGGGTCGCCGTGGCCGAGGCGGCGCAGCAGGAGCCGGGCCATCAGCCGGCCCATCTCCTCGATGTCCTGGCGGACCGTCGTCAGCGGCGGGTCGGTCTGCTCGGCGACCGGCACCATGTCGTCGAAGCCGATCACGGCCACGTCCTCGGGCACCCGCCGCCCGTGTTCGCGCAGGACGCGCAGCGCACCGGCGGCGGTGAGGTCGTTGGCGGCGAACACGGCGTCCAGGTCGGGGCGGCGGCCGAGGAGTTCGCGCATCGCCCGTTCGCCGCCGGCCGGCGTGAAGTCGCTCTCCACGACCAGCCGGGGATCGGCGTCGGCCCGCACGTCCCGGAACCCGTCGAGCCGGTCCGCCGCGGACGTCTGGTCGAGGGGGCCGGTGATGTGCGCGACGCGGGTGCGGCCGAGGGCGACGAGGTGCCGTACGGCCTCGCGGGCGCCGCCGCGGTTGTCGCTGTCGACGTACACCGCACCGCCGCTGCCGTCGTTCCAGCCGGGCCGCCCGCCGAACACGGTCGGCACTCCCGCACGCTGGATCAGCTCCGGCAGCGGGTCGTCGAGGTGCAGCGAGAAGACGAGCGCGCCGTCGACATGGCCGCCGGCGAGATAGCGGCCGACCCGGGCGTGGTCGTCGCGGCCCTCGGTGAGCAGCAGCACGAGCTGGTTGTCGTGCGCGGTCAACTCCTTGCTGATGCCGCGCAGTTGGAGGGCGAAGAAGGGGTCGGCGAAGACGCGGGTCTCCGGTTCGGCGATGACGACGGCGACGGCGTCGTGGCGCCGGGTGACGAGGCTGCGGGCGGCCTGGTTCGGCACGTACCCGAGTTCCTCCACCGCCCGTCGTACCCGCTCGACCAGCGGTTCGCGCACTCCGTCGCCGCCGTTGACCACCCGGGAGACGGTCGCCCGCGAGACACCGGCCCGGGCGGCCACGGCCTCCAGCGTCGGGCGCGGGGCTGGGTCGGTCACTTGGGGCTCCTCCTCGACGGGTGCGGATCAGGATAACTCGCCCCGAACACGACCGTGAGAGCGCTCTCGCTCGGGGCGGGGCCGACGGAGGGGCAGGGCGCCCGGCACGGCGTCGCCGCAGACGGCAGGCGCCACCCGCGTGCCGGTGACGTCCCGTATCGCGGCGACCACCACCCGGCCCCCGCCGCAGCCGCCCCGGCACACCCCGTACAGCTCCAGGCCGGCATGCCCGCGAGCCCCGCCCACGGAAGAAACCCGCCCCCGTCCGCCCGACCTCTCACCCAGCAGCTCCGCACGCAGCCGGCACCCCTGACCCCAGCAAACCCAGACGCCGCTCGCGCCCCTAACCCCAACAGATCCAGCGCCGTCCGCCCCTCACCCCCAGCAAACCCAGACGCCGCTCGCGCCCCTAACCCCAACTGATCCAGACGCAAGTCCCCCCTCACCCCAGCAAACCCAGACGCAAGTCCGCCCCTCACCCCCAGCAAACCCAGACGCCGCTCGCGCCCCTGACCCCAGCAGATCCAGACGCAGGTCCGCCCCTCACCCCAGCAAACCCAGACACAGCCCGCCCCGAGCGACCTACCCGTCACCCCAGCAAGTCCACCCGCAACCCCCGCCCCTCGCCCTCCGCCCGCCGGTACGCCGTCCAGGACAGGGTCAGGTCCTGCCACGGCAGGCCGACGGGGGCGTAGACGGTGCGGGGGGTCGCGCTCGTCCGACCGGGGTGTTCGCCCCGTAGCACCTCTCCGAGTGTCGCGTCGGCGGCCTCGGGCGGCAGGTCGGCGGCCCCCAAGGCGCCCGCTCGCGCGGCCAGTTCACGGTCGTCGACGACGAGCAGCGCGGCCTGAAGCAGATCGGCGGAGAGTTCCCGCTTGCCCGGCTCGTCGGCGCCGAGGCTCGTGACGTGCTGTCCCTCCCGGGTGTCCGCCAGCCGCAGCAACGGCTCCCGTGACCAGGTCGCCAGCAGCACGACGTCGGTCGCCGCCGCCACCTCCGCCGCCGAGCCCGCCACCCGCCCGCCGTGCCGCGCGGCGAACGCGGCGGCCCGCTCGCCGTCCGTGTCATGGACGACGAGCGCACCGACGTCCCGCAGCGCCGACAGCCCGCGCACCATCAACTCGGCCTGCGCCCCGGCCCCGACCACCCCGACGTCCCCGCCCGCCCCCGCGAGGACGTGCGTCCCGAGCGCCGCCGCCAGCCCGGTCCGCCAGGCGGTGACGGTCGCGGAGTCCAGCAGGGCGAGCAACTCGCCGTCCGCCCCGCTGTGCAGGCAGATCACCCCGCGCAACGCCGGTCGCGCCGCGGGGAACTTGGCGTTGACCTTCACCGTGTACGCCCCGATGCCCGGCAGTACCCCGGGGATCAGCGCCGTGGCCGTGCCCGGGAACGGCAGATCGGTGCGCACCCGCTGGCCGGCGACCGGCAGGGCGGCCGAGGCGCGGAACCCGTCGGCGAGTACGTCCAGGCACTCCCCGACGTCGAGGACGGCCTCCAGGTCACTGCGCGTCAGCAGAAGCGTCACCGCTCCATGATCCGTCAGTGCTCCCGCGCGGTCCCCTGATTTCTGGCCCGGCTCGGCTGCACCCGCTTCGGCTCGCCCGGCATCTTCGGATACTCCGGCGGATACGGCAGGTCGCCGAGGCCGTGGTCGTGCTCGTCGCGGCGGGCGAGGTCGAGGAGGGCGTCGAGGGAGTAACGGTGGTCGTCCATGTCGGCGTGCACGTCGCCGAGTTCGGCGAAGCGGGCGGGCATGGTGGCGAGGTCGAAGTCCCGCGGATGCGCGTCGCCGACCTCCTCCCAGCGCAGGGGCGCCGAGACGGGGGCGTGCGGGCGGGGCCGTACGGAGTAGGCGGAGGCGATGGTGCGGTCACGGGCCGTCTGGTTGTAGTCCAGGAAGATGCGCCGGCCGCGCTCCTCCTTCCACCACTTGATCGTCACGTGCTCGGGCATCCGGCGTTCCATCTCCCGTCCGACGGCGATGGCGGCGCGCCGCACCTGCGTGAAGGTCCAGCGCGGTTCGATCGGCACGAAGACGTGCAGCCCGCGCCCGCCGGAGGTCTTGGGGAAGCCCCTGAGACCCCCGAACTCGTCGAGGACCGCGCGCAGTTCGTGGGCGGCGCGGACGGCGTCGGCGTAGTCGGTGCCGGGCTGCGGGTCGAGGTCGATGCGCAGTTCGTCGGGGCGGTCGACGTCGGCACGGCGTACCGGCCAGGGGTGGAAGGTGAGGGTGCCGTACTGCGCGGCCCACAGGACGGCGGCCTCCTCCGTGGGGCACATCTCGTCGGCGCTGCGGCCGCTGGGGAAGGTGATGTGGGCGCGCGGGATCCAGTCGGGCATGTTCTTCGGCGCCCGCTTCTGGAAGAAGGACTCACCGCCCACCCCGTCCGGGTAGCGCTCCAGGGTGGTGGGGCGGTCGCGCAGCGCGCGCAGGATGCCGGGGCCGACGGCGAGGTAGTACCGGGCGAGGTCCAGCTTGGTGAAGCCGCGCTCGGGAAAGAAGACCTTGTCCGGGCTGGACAGCCGGACGGTGCGCCCGCCCGCTTGGAGTTCCACCGCTTCACCCATGCGGCCACGGTATGCATATCCCCGCAGACCTCGCATACCGGACGGAGCGCTCGACGGCTACCCGGACACCGTGTCCGCGTGCCGGTGGACGACCTTCCACGCGCCGTCCTCACGGCGGTAGACCTGGGTGGCCCGCAGCGTGTACGTGCGCGGCCGTCCGTCGACGGAGGCGGAGGTGTGTTCGAAGCCGACCGTGTAGGCCATGTCGCCGCGGACGTCGTACGCCTGGAGGTCGAAGACGTACGAGGTGCAGTGGGAGAAACTCCGGGCCAGGCCGGCGAACAGGCCGTCGAGCTCGGCCTGGCCGTGGGCGTCGCGCCAGGCGCCCAGGACGCTCACCGGCTCCTCGCGCGACCACAGCGCCCGCCGGGGCGCCGCGTCGCCGTTGTGCAGGGCGACCTCCGCCTCGCGCAGTGCGGTCCCGACCCACCTCAGGAAGTCCTCGTCGTCACTCATGCCCCCAGCCTGCTCCGGCGGGCGCCCCCACGCGCGGGCGGCGTCCGCGACAGGCGGACGACCGGGACCGCTCGTAGAGTCGGATCATGGATCTGCCCGTCATGCCGCCCGTGAAGCCGATGCTCGCCAAGTCGGTGGCGAAGATCCCGCCGGGCATGCAGTACGAGGCGAAGTGGGACGGGTTCCGGGCGATCGTCTTCCGCGACGGCGACCAGGTCGAGCTGGGCAGCCGTACCGGCAAGCCGCTGACGAGGTACTTCCCGGAGCTGGTGAGCGCGCTCAGGGAGCGGGTGCCCGAGCGGTGCGTGCTCGACGGCGAGATCGTGATCGCCCGGGAGGGACACCTCGACTTCGACGCGCTCACCGAGCGCATCCACCCGGCCGACTCCCGGGTGCGGATGCTCGCCGAGACGACCCCGGCCTCCTTCGTCGCCTTCGACCTGCTGGCCCTCGCGGACGAGTCGCTGCTGGACGTGCCGCTCACCGACCGGCGGGCGCTGCTGGTCACGGCGCTGTCCGGGGTGACGGCGCCGGTGCACGTGGCGCCGGCCACCACCGACCTCGACGTGGCCCGGGGGTGGTTCGAGGAGTACGAGGGGGCGGGCCTGGACGGCGTCATCGCCAAGCCGCTCACCCTGCGCTACCTCCAGGACGAGCGCGCCATGTTCAAGATCAAGCACGAGCGCACGGCGGACGTCGTCGTCGCCGGCTACCGCTTGCACAAGAGCGGCCCGGTCGTGGGCTCCCTGCTGCTGGGCCTGTACGACGACCGGGGCGGGCTGCAGCACGTGGGCGTGTCGGCGGCCTTCTCCATGAAGCGGCGCGCCGAACTGGTCGAGGAACTGGAGCCGCTGCGCATGGACGACGTGGCGGGCCACCCCTGGGCGGCGTGGTCCGACGAGGCGGCGCACGAGACGGCCCGGCTGCCGGGCGCGCCGAGCCGCTGGTCGGGCAAGAAGGACCTGTCGTGGGTGCCGCTGCGGCCCGAGCGGGTGGCCGAGGTGGCGTACGACCACATGGAGAACGGCGTGCGGTTCCGGCACACGGCCCGCTTCCGCCGCTGGCGCCCGGACCGCACGCCGGAGAGCTGCACGTACGCCCAGTTGGAGGAACCGGTGCGCTACGACCTGGACGAGATCCTCGGCTCCTGAGCGCCTACGGCTGCATCAGCACCTTGACCGCGCCGTCGCGCTTCTTCTGGAACATCTCGTACGCCTGCGGCGCCTCCGACAGCGGCACCCGGTGGGTGGCGAAGTCGTCGACGCCGAGCGGGTCCTCGTCCGTGAGGTAGGGCAGGATGTCGTCGGTCCAGCGGCGCACGTTGGCCTGTCCCATGCGCATCTGGATCTGCTTGTCGAACAGGGTGAGCATCGGCATCGGGTCGGCCATGCCGCCGTAGACGCCGGACAGCGAGATGGTGCCGCCGCGCCGCACCAGCTCGATGGCCGTGTACAGGGCGGCCATCCGGTCGACGCTGAACCGCTCGGCGAACGGGCCGCTCACCTTGCGCGGCAGCATCGCGGAGGCCTGCTGGGCCAGGCGCGCGACCGCGCTGCCGTGGGCCTCGGTGCCGACGGCGTCGATCACGGCGTCGGGGCCGCGCCCGTCCGTCTGGTCCCGGATCGCCGCGACCAGCTCCTTCTCGTCGTCGAAGCCCCTGAGGTCGTACGTCTCCACACCCCGCGCGCGGGCCCGGCGCAGCCGTTCGCTCACCAGGTCCACGCCGAACACCCGCCCGGCGCCGCGCACCTGGGCGATGCGGCAGGCCATGTCGCCGATCGGCCCGAGGCCGAGCACGGCGACGCTGCCGCCCTGGGGGATGCCGGCGTACTCGACCGCCTGCCAGGCGGTGGGCAGCACGTCGGAGAGGTAGACGAAACGGTCGTCGGACGGGCCCTCGGGGACCTTGATCGGCCCGAACTGCGCCTGCGGCACGCGCAGGTACTCGGCCTGGGCGCCCGGCACCGCTCCGTACAGCCGGGTGTAGCCGAACAGGGCGGCGCCCATGCCCTCGCTGGTGACCTGGGTCGTCTCGCACTGGGTGGGCAGCCCGGTCTCGCACATCCAGCAGCTGCCGCAGGCGATCTGGAACGGCACCACCACGCGGTCGCCCACCGACAGGTCCTGCACCCCGGCGCCGACCTCCTCGACGATGCCCATCGGCTCGTGTCCGAGGATGTCGCCCGGTGTCATGAACGGTGTCAGCACCTCGTACAGATGCAGGTCGGAGCCGCACAGCCCGGAGGACGTGATGCGGATGATCGCGTCCGTCGGCTCCTCGATCTTCGGATCGGGCACGTTCTCCACGCGCACATCCCGCTTGCCCTGCCAGGTCACTGCCTTCATCGCGGCCCGCTCCCTCCTTCGCGTTGTCGGTCGGTCCTGCGGTGGCGCCCGGGTACCCGGGCGCCCTGCACCGAACCTCGGACAGGGCCCTTCGGCAGGGCCGATCGGCGTAGTCACCGCGCGCGATCAGAACCGAGCGGGTATGGCCACCAATGAACTTATAAGCGCACAATCAATGACACGGGATGTGGTGGCCACGGTGAGCAGGAGACGGACGGCGCGCATGCGGCGCGCCGCGACGACGGTGGCGCTGCTGGCCGCCACGGCGACGGCAGGGCTGACGGCCGCCTGCACAGGAACGCACACGCCCGCCGACGACGGCCGCGGCCACCCGCGCACGCCTGCCCCGAGCCGCACCGCCGCCGGCTCCGTACTCGCCGTGAAGATCGACAACGTGCCCGCGGCCCGCCCGCAGACCGGCGTCGACTCCGCGGACGTCGTCTACGCCGAGCAGGTCGAGGGCGGGCTGAGCCGGCTGATGGCGGTGTTCGCGACGAAGCTGCCGAAGGTCGTCGGGCCGGTGCGCAGCGCCCGCGAGTCCGACCTGGAACTGCTGCGCCAGTTCGACGACCCGGTCCTCGCCTTCTCCGGGGCCCAGCACAAGCTGCTGCCGCTGATCGACAAGGCGCCGCTGGAGGCCGAACCGCCCGGCCGGCTCTCCGCCGCCTGGTTCCGCGGCACCGGCAAACCCGCCCCGCACAACCTCTACCTGCGCCCCGCGCGGCTGCTGCCGTCCGCCCCCGGCCCGGACGCCCTGACCACCGGCTTCCAGTACGGCGCGCCCCCGCCGGGCGGCACCCCACGGTCCTCCCGCACCGTGCGCTACCCCGCCGCCCGGTTCACCTTCACCTGGTCCGCGAGCCGGCACCGCTGGCTGGTGTCGACCGACGGCACGCCCACCGTGACCACCGCCGGTCAGCCGCTGGCGCCCGCCACGGTCGTCGTGCAGTACGTACGGGTGCGCAGCTCCCGCTTCCACGACGTCCTCGGCAACAACACCCCGTACACCGAGACCGTGGGCTCGGGGACGGCGCAGATGCTGCGGGACGGGCGGGTCTACGACGTGCGGTGGGAACGGAAGCGGGCGACGGACGGCACGGCGTTCACCACCGGGGACGGCTCGCCGGTGAACTTCGCCCGGGGCCAGGTGTGGGTGGTGTTCGCGCAGGCCTGATCAGGGCTGGGGCACGAGGGGTTCCGCAGGGTTGCGCAGCCCCTCGGCCGCGTCCGCGACCCGCCGGATGAGCTCGAAGAACACGCCCTGTTCCGCGGGCGAGAGGGGCGCCAGGAAGACCTGGTTCATCCGCGCGGTGCGCACGGTCAGCTTGCGGTGGGTGCGCACCCCGTCGTCGGTCAGCCGCAGCAGGAAGCGGCGGCCGTCCTGCGGGTCGCGCACCTTGTCGAGCAGGCCGCGGCGGCCGAGCCGGCTGATCACCTCGGCGATGGTGGACCGGTCGAGCCCGACCCGCTCCCCCACCGTGCGCTGGTCCAGGCCCGGCTCGTCGACGAGGGCGTTGAGGACCGCGAACTGCGGCGAGGTGATCTCCTCCGAGACCATCGCGTTCCACAGCAGGTAGTGGGCCTGCTGCAGCCGCCGGGCCAGATGCCCGGGGTGGGTGGTGAGGTCCACCGCTGCCATGCGCGCTCCCGACGTCGTTTTCGTCCGTGCACTGAACAATACCCGGATCGGGCGGCCCTCTCCAGGGCCATATCGCCCCTTGACCTCACCTTTCACCGAGGTCTTGACGGCACACCCGTCCGGTGGCAGCGTGAAGGAAACTTCACCTGAATACTCAGTGCCCTGATTAATTGGTGATCAGACCCCACCGGGACCACTCATGACTCTCACCCAGCACGACATCGACCAGGAGATCGCGGCCGAGCACGCCGCGTACGAGAAGCGGGTCGCCGACGGCGCCCCCGTGGAGCACCATCCGCGCCGGGACTACGCGCCCTACCGCTCCTCCGTCCTGCGCCACCCCAAGCAGCCGCCGATCGCCATCGACGTCTCGCAGGACCCGGAACTGGTGGAGCTGTCCTCCCCCGCCTTCGGGGAGCGCGACCTGACGCACATCGACAACGACCTCACCCGGCAGCACACCGGTGAGCCGATCGGCGAGCGCATCACCGTCTCCGGCCGGCTGCTCGACCGCTCCGGCCGCCCGGTCCGGGGCCAGCTCATCGAGATCTGGCAGGCCAACTCGGCCGGCCGCTACGCCCACCAGCGCGAGCAGCACGACGCCCCGCTGGACCCGAACTTCACCGGGTTCGGCCGGACCATCACCGACGCCGAGGGCCGCTACCACTTCACGACCATCCAGCCCGGCCCCTACCCCTGGCGCAACCACCTCAACGCCTGGCGGCCGGCGCACATCCACTTCTCCATGTTCGGCACGGCGTTCACCCAGCGGCTCGTGACGCAGATGTACTTCCCGAGCGACCCGCTGTTCCCCTACGACCCGATCATCCAGTCGGTCACCGACGACGCCGCCCGGCAGCGGCTGGTCGCCACCTACGACCACAGCCTGTCCGTGCCCGAGTTCTCGATGGGCTACCACTGGGACATCGTGCTGGACGGCCCGAACGCCACCTGGATCGAAGAAGGACGCTGACCCGCCATGACGAAGATCGACACCAGCAACCCGGCGAGCGTGCTGCCCACCCCGTCGCACACGGTCGGCCCCTTCTACGGCTACGCGCTGCCCTTCCGCGGCGGCGAGGACATCGCGCCCCTGAACCACCCCGACACCGTCACCGTCCACGGGTACGTCCTCGACGGCGAGGGCAAGCCGCTGCCGGACGCCTTCGTGGAGGTGTGGGGCCCGGACCCGGACGGCACCATCCCGACCACCGACGGCTCGCTGCGCCGCGACCCGGCGACCGGCGGCTACCTGGGCCGCAACGGCGTGGAGTTCACCGGCTGGGGACGCATCCAGACCGACGCCGACGGCCACTGGTACGTGCGCACCCTGCGGCCCGGCTCCCGCGGCCGCAACGCCCCCTACCTCAGCGTGTGCGTGTTCGCGCGCGGCCTGCTGGTCCACCTGTTCACCCGGATCTACCTGCCGGGCGACGACGCCGCCCTCGCGGCCGACCCACTGCTGTCCCGCCTCGACACCGAGCGCCGCGACACGCTGGTCGCCAAGGACGAGGGCAACGCCACCTACCGTTTCGACATCCGCCTTCAGGGCGAAGGCGAGACGGTCTTCCTGGAGTTCCAGTGACACCTGTCGAATCCGACGACACCGGCCTGCTCGCCCCCGGGTGGGCAGGCTCCCCGGCCGCGGCCGCGACGAGCGACGCGGCCTACCTGCAGGCCCTGCTCGACGCCGAGGCGGCCCTGACCCGCGCCCAGGCCGCCCTCGGCCTCGCCCCGGCCGGAGCGGCCGACGCGGTGACCGAGGCGGCCGACGCCGGCCGGTTTGACGTACGGTCCCTCGCCGAACGCGCCCGCGCGGGCGGCAACCCCGTCATCCCCCTGGTCGCCGACCTGACGAAAGCGGCCGGCGCGGAGCACGGCCCGTACGTGCACCGGGGCGCCACCAGCCAGGACATCATGGACACCGCGACGATGCTGGTCGCCGCCCGCACCCTGGACCTCGTCCTGGCCGACCTCGACCGCACCGAGCGGGCGCTGGCCGTTCTCGCGGCCGACCACCGCGACACCGTCATGCCGGGGCGCACGCTCACCCAGCACGCCGTCCCCACCACGTTCGGGCTGAAGGCGGCCGGGTGGCGGGCGCTGGTGCTCGACGCCAGGGACCGCGTCGCCCGCGTACGGGACTCCCTTCCCGCCCAGCTCGGCGGCGCCGCCGGGACCCTCGCCGCCTTCCAGGTGTACGGCGCCCAGGACGCCGGCGCGCTGGTCGAGGCGTACGCGCGCGAACTCGGTCTCGCCGCGCCGGAGTTGCCCTGGCACACGCTGCGCACTCCGGTCGCCGACCTCGCCGGGGCGCTGGCCTTCACCGCCGGGGCGCTGGGCAAGGCGGCCGCCGACGTGCTCACCCTGGCCCGCACCGAGATCGCCGAGGTGGCCGAGGGCAGCGGCGGGGGTTCCTCCGCGATGCCGCACAAGGCGAACCCGGTGCGCGCCACGCTGATCGCCGCCGCGGCCCGGTGCGCGCCGCAGCTCGCCGCCACCCTGTACGGGTCGCTGGTCGCCGGGGACGAGCGGCCGGCCGGGGCCTGGCACGCCGAGTGGGAGGCGCTGAGGGAGCTGCTGCGGCTGGTCGGCGGAGCGGCACGGGACGCCGCCGAACTCGCCGGAGGACTCCGGGTGAACGCCGACGCCATGCGCGAACACCTGGGCCTGACCCACGGGTTGATCGTCTCCGAGCGGCTCTCCGCCGAGCTGGCCTCCGTGCTGGGCCGCGCCCGCGCCAAGGAGCTGCTCACCGGCCTGGCCAAACGGACCTACGCCGAGGGCCGCACGCTCGCCCAACTCCTCGTCGAAGAGCCGGAGTTGAAGAACGTCGACCTCGACGCGCTCACCGACCCCGCCCGTTACACCGGCTTCGCCCCCACTCTCACCGACCGTGCTCTGGAGCGACGTTGACCGACAAACTCCTCAACCACCGCGCCGAGGGGCCCGCCTCCGCTCCCCCACTGCTGCTCGGGCCCTCGCTGGGCACCTCGTACGCCCTGTGGGACAAGGTGGCGCCCGAGCTGTCCATCGGCCACCGCGTGGTGCGCTGGGACCTGCCCGGACACGGCGGCTCGGCCGCGGACCTCATCGCCCCCGGCGCCACCGTCGCCGACCTCGCGGACCTGGTGCTGGCGCTCGCCGACTCCCTCGGCATCGAGCGGTTCGCCTACGCGGGGGTGTCGCTGGGCGGGGCGGTGGGCCTGCACCTGGCCGTGCACCACCCCGAGCGGGTGTCCGAGCTGGCCGTCATCTGCTCGTCGGCCCACTTCAACGGCGCGCGACCCTGGCGGGAACGGGCCGAACGGGTGCGCGCCGAGGGACTGGAGTGGCTGGTGGAGAGCGCCGGCGCCCGGTGGTTCGCCGGTGACTTCACCGCCCCGGAGCTGGTCCGCGACCATGCCGAGGCCGACCCGGAGGCGTACGCGGCCTGCTGTGACGCGCTGGCCGCGTTCGACCTGCGCGAGCGGCTGCCCGAGATCCAGGCGCGCACCCTCCTGATCGCCGGCCGCGAGGACCCGGCGACCCCGCCGGCCCACCTGCGGGAGATCGCGGACGCGGTGGCGGGCGCCACGCTGGTCGAGCTTCCCGGGGCCTCGCACCTGGCTCCCGCCCAGTGCCCCACGGCCGTGCTCACCGCGCTGCGCGCGCACCTCGACGGCGGCGCCAAGAGAGGCATGGAGGTGCGGCGCGAGGTCCTGGGCGACGCGCACGTGGACCGGGCGCAGGCCCGCCAGACGCCCTTCACCGCCCGCTTCCAGGACTTCATCTCGCGCTACGCGTGGGGCGAGATCTGGACCGACCCGACCCTCTCGCGCCGCGAACGCAGCATGATCACGCTGACGGCGCTGGTCGCGCACGGCCACTACGAGGAGCTGGCCATGCACGTCCGGGCCGCCCGGCGCAACGGGCTCACGCCCGAGGAGATCGGTGCGGTGCTGCTGCAGACGGCCGTGTACTGCGGGGTCCCGGCGGCGAACTCGGCGTTCGCCACGGCGCAGCGCGTGCTGGCCGAGGAGGCGGACGCGGAAGGGTGACCCTGCTGGTGGTACCTCCAGCAGCACCTCGCACAGGTCCCCGCCGTGTGCCTACGGTGGGGACATGTCCACCATCCTGATCACCGGCGCCACCTCCGGGCTCGGCCGGTACGTCGCCTTCGAGCTGGTCCGTTCCGGGCACGTCGTCCTCGCCCACGGGCGCGACGCGGGGCGGACCGGGCAACTGGTCCGGGAACTGCGCACCGAGGGCGACGCGGAGGGCTTCGTCGCCGATCTGGCCTCGCTGGCCCAGGTGCGGGAGCTGGCCGCGCACGTCGCCGGCGCCCGTCCCGACCTGGACGTGCTGATCAACAACGCGGGCGTGGGAGCGGGGGCGCCCGGCGCGGGGCGGGAGGTGAGCGCCGACGGCCACGAACTGCGGCTCGCCGTCAACTACTTGGCGCCCGTCGTGCTCACCCGCGCGCTGCTGCCGACGCTGCGCGGGAACGCGCCCGCCCGGATCGTCAACGTCGGTTCGGCCGGACAGGAGCCGCTCGACTTCGACGACGTCGAGTTCCGCCGCGGCTATGACGGCTTCGCCGCCTACCGGCGGGCCAAGTTCGCCCTGGCGGCCCACACCTTCGCCCTCGCGGAGGAGCTGGCGGACACGGGCGTCTCGGTGAACGTCCTGCATCCGGCCACCTTCATGGACACCGCGATGGTCCGCGAGGGCGGCGTCACCCCCTGGAACACGGTCGCCGACGGCGCCCCCGGCGTCCTCGCCCTGGCGACGAAGGACCTGGGCACGGGCGGCTACTTCGACGGCACGAGCCGCTCCCGGGCACACGAGGGAACGTACGACCCGCAGGTACGCAAGCGCCTGTCGGCGGTGACGGACCAGCTGCTGGCGCTGTGAGCCCCGACCGCGCGGCCGAGTCCCGGCGGATCAGGCGGCGGTGCGCCAGTCGTCCTGGCGAGCCTGTTCGTCGCCGCCCTCCGGCGGGCGCGTGGCGGCCTTCTCCCGGGCGCGCAGCAACGCCCACGCAACAGCCGAGACGCCCGTCAGGTACCACGGCACGGGCCACGCGTACGGCCACCAGCGGGCCGCCGGCGTGGCAACGATGTCGACGGCGGCCGTCGTCATGGCCGTCGCCAGGGCGGCGCACAAGGCGCGGCCGACGTGGCGCACTGCGCGGGCGGATCCGACCGGATCGGTCATCGCGGCAACATCCCTCTGAGGACAGCGGTGCCGGCCGTGGAGTCGGCCGGGCACGGCGACGCTCCGTCAGTGTGCAGGGTGTGAAGTCATGTGCACAGCAAGCACGGTGGGACGGAGGCGACGTTCGCGGCGGCTTTCCGCCACGCCCAAACCCGCGCAAAGGCGCACAGTCTCGCCTGCTGCAGGTCGTTGAACTCTGAACCGGGCGTCGCGGATTCCGGCTTGATCCGGACCCCGGCCGTCAGCGCAGGCCCCGGCCCGTCTCCAGGACCTCCCGCGCCTGGGTCACCAAGCCGTCCGCTCCGCAGGAACGGGCCAGCGCCAGGCCCCTGTTGATCTCGGCGACCGAGCGGGCGGCGATGCCGTACTCGACGCGGGCCGCCGCGTGTTCGTACTGGCAGGGCGAGGCCTCCAGATAGGCGACGGCCTGCGCGGCCAGGCGGACCGCGCGCTGTCCGGTCTCCAGCGCGGCAGCGCACCGCAGGGCCTCGCCGATGGCGGTGTCGGTGCCGAAGCGCTCGGCCTGGCGGCGGGCCTGAGTGGCGAGCTGGGCGGCGCGGGCCGGATCCTGCGTGGCGAGCGCGCGGGCGAGGTCGAGGGCCCAGGGCACCACGACCGGGTTGTGGTGCCCGCGGGCCGCGGCGGCCTTCTCGGCCTCCTCCAGCTCGTTGACGCCCTCCGCGCGGCGGCCGACCGCCAGCAGCAGCCGCCCGCGCACGGACCGCGGATCGGGCATGACGATGGTGGACGGATACGGCGGCGCGAACCCGTACTGTTCGGCGATCGCCCACGCCTCCTCGACGTGGCCGCGGGCGAGCAGGACGTCGACCAGGTTGCAGGTCGCCGTCCAGTACAGGGGCAGCCCGCGGCCCACCCGCTCGGCCAGCCGCAGCGACTCCCGCAGGGATGCCTCCGCCTCCCGCAGCCGGCCGCGCCTGCGGTGGCCGAGCCCGACGTAGGCGTGGGCGAGGGCGAGGTGGCCACCGCTCCAGCCGGCCGACTCGTAGGCGCGCAGCCCTTCGTTGTAGAGGGCCTCCGCGCGGTCGAGACGGTCGGAGTAGACGTAGGAGTTGGCGAGCATCAGCAGCAGCTCGATGCCCCACTCGGTGTCGGTCCAGCCCAGGCCGGGCGCCAGGCGGCCGTTGACGAGGGAGCGGTCGCACAGCTCGACGACCTCCTCGGCGTTCTCCCCCTGCAGCAGCGCGTCGAAGCCGCGCAGCATCAGCAGGGCGCGCTCGGAGTTGTCGCGGCCGGTGCAGGTGCCCGCGAGGTCGGCGAGCCGCTCGGAGCGTCCGGGTGAGGTGGCCTCGCCCGCGTAGATGCCCTCCCACATGTACTGCACCGCCTGCAGCCGCAGCTTGGCCGGGCCCTCCGGCTGCCGGGCGGCCTCGGCCTCGACCGTGCGGACGGCCTCCTCCAGCTGGTCGTTGTGGAGCAGGGCCTGGGAGAGGCGGAAGACGGCGTCCACGCGCACGTGGCCCGCGAGGCCGGGCATGGCCAGCGCGGACTGGAGGTGGTCGATGGTGCGGGCGGGGGCGGTGAGCAGGGTGGCGCAGCCCAGTTCGTACAGCACGCGCGCGTGGACGTCCGGGGTGGGCGGCTCCAGCAGGGCGCGCTCCAGGCAGCGGCGGGCGGCGTCGGGGGCGCCGACGGCGAGGTGTTCGCGGGCGGCCTCGCGCAGCTGCTCGACGAGTTCCTCGTCGTCGTCCGGGTGCACCTTGAGCAGATGGCGGGAGGCCTCGGCGCAGCCGCGTCCGGAGTCGGTGACGATCTGGGCGGCGATGCCGTGCATGGCCGTGCGCATGGCGGGCGGGATGGAGTTGTACACGGCGGTGGCGATGAGCGGGTGGACGAACTCCAGGTCCCCGCCGCCCGCTTGGCGGCCCGCGGAGTCGGGCGTGGTCAGGATGCGGGCGCTGCGCAGCAGTTCGGCGCAGCGCACGGCGTCGTCCCGGCTCATCGTGGCGAGCTTGGCCACCAGGTCGACGGAGATGCCGGTGCCGAGGATGGCGGCCGCCCAGGCGAACCGGGTGGCGGGGATGCCGAGGCCCTCCAGGCGGGTGACCAGACCGCCGCCGCGGGCGGAGCGGTTGAGGGCGCGCAGGTCGGCGGCGGACGACTCGGTCGGCTCCAGCTCGCTGTCCTGCACCTTGGCGAGCAGTTCGACGGTCTCGTACGGGTTGCCGCCGGTGACGGCCCACACCTCGCGGCAGAAGGGGGCGTCGGCGTGCGCGCCGAGGGTGGCGCGGGTGAGGCCGGCGGTGGCCTCCGGCGTGAGGGCGCTGAGGGTGGCGAACGGGCGGCCGGCGGCGGCGACCTCGTCCAGGAGGCGGGCGCTCTCGCCGCTGACCTCGCCGGGGCGGCGGGCGACGACGACCAGCACGGAGAGGTCGTCGAGGCGCTCGGCGAACGCGGCGAGCCACTGCAGGGTCTCCTGGTCGGCCCAGTGGGCGTCGTCGATGAGCAGCACGAGCGGGTAGTCGCGCCGGGCCAGCCGGCGTACGGCGGCGACGAGGCCGTCGCACACGCCCTGCGGGTCGGCGTGGCGCTCGCCGGGGTCGGTGATCCCGAGGGCGGGGCCGGCGATGTCGTACCAGTCGCCGAGGTACTCGCGGGCCTCCTCCGGCATCAGCGACACCAGCGCGGGCTGCAATAACTGCCGTACCACGTTGAAGGGGACCGACCTGAGGGTCTCGCCGCCGCGGGCCGACCAGACCGTGCAGCCGCGCTGCTCCGCGATCCGGCGGGTCTCGGCCAGCAGGGCGGTCTTGCCCAACCCGGCCTCGCCGCGGATCACCAGCAGGCTGCCCGAGGAGGCGCGGTCGGCGCGCAGGGCGTCGACCGCGCGGACGACGGCGGCGATCTCCTCTTCGCGCTCCCACAGGGTGGCCGGGGCGGCCTCCGTGGGCCGTGCCTCCGTCATCCCGCTACCTCCCCGAGTCGCCCGAACGACGTACAGACCTTGAGCGTAGCCGTCCGCGTGCCGAAGTGGAGGCCGGTCCCCGCAGCTGTTGCCGGGACGGGTGACGGCGGGTACGGGCGGGCGACGCGGACGGGCCACGACCTGTCGTCGCATGGCCGACGGACAGTCAAAAGGCGCTGGAATGACGCTGCTTTCCGGTCAACGCGCACCGGTGGCCGACCGTGCCGCGCTACGGGCCCTGGCGGCGGGCTCGGTGGGCAACCTCGTCGAGTGGTACGAGTTCGCGGTCCACGGCTACTTCGCGACGGTCCTCGCCGCGCGCCTGTTCACTCCGGAGGGCGCGGCGGGCAGGCCGAGGCGCTGGTGCGGACGTACGCGTCGTTCGCGCCGGCCTTCTTCTTCCGCCCGGTCGGGGCGGCCCTGTTCGGCCGGCTGGGCGACCGGATCGGGCGGCGGCCGGTGCTCGTCCTGGTCGTCGTGCTGATGACGGTGGCGACGACGCTGATCGGGGTGGTGCCGACGTACGCCACGGCCGGCGCCCTCGCGCCGTGACCGCTCACTTTTCTGAGGGCGCTTCAGGGGCTGTCGGCTGGTGGGGAGTTCGGGGGGCGCGGTGGCGATGATGACCGAGTTCGCGCCGCCGGGGCGGCGGGGGCTGTACGGGGCGGGGAGTTGCGGCCGGACTCTCCACCGTTCTGACGGAACGTCAACTGGACGTGCCGGGCTGGCGGGTGCCGTTCCTGCTGACACTGCCGCTGGGGCTCGCGGCCCTGGGACTGCGGCTGCGGCCGCCGGAGACGCCCGCGTTCCGGGCGCCGCGGGACCCGATCCGGCCGCCGGCCCGCGAGCTGGCTGGCGCGATCGCGCTCGGGGTCGGGCGGGCGATGGGGGGGCGGCGGCCGGGCACGTTCCTGGTCGTGCTGCCGTCGTAGCTGCAGAGCACGCTGGGAGCGGGCTTCCGGGAGGCGCTGGTCGCGACGGTGCTCGCCAACGCGGGCTTCGCGGTCACGATCCTGCCGGCGCGGCTGCTCAGCGACCGGATCGAGCGGCGCGCGGCGATGCCGGCGGGAGCGCTGCTGGTGGTGGTGCTCGCGGCGCCCCTGCTGGGTCTCCTTCAGGGCCGCGGGAGTTCCGCCGTGGTGAAGGGCACGGCGGTGTGCAGGGCGGGCGCGGTGGTGGTGGTGCTTGCGGTGCCCCTACTGGATCTCCGCCAGGACCGCTGGGAGTTCGGCAGTGGCGAAGGGCGCGGCGGTGTGCGGGGGCGGACGCGGTGGTGGTGGGGCTTGCGGTGCCCCTACTGGATCTCCTGCAGGACCGCGGGAGTTCCGCCGTGGTGAAGGGCACGGCGGTGTGCGGGGCGGGCGCGGTGGTGGGGCTGATGGCGGGACCGGGCCCGGCGATGCTCGCCGAGCTCTTCCCCACGACCGTGCGCCACACCGGCCTGGGACTCGCCCACGCCCTGTCGAACGCCGTGTTCTCCGGCTGCGCCGGGCTCGTGATCACCGAAACCGTCCGGCGGACGGGGAACGTCCACATTCCCGGGTACTACGCGGCGGCGGCCTGCGCGGTCAGCGCCCTGGCCCTGGTCAAGACCTCGAAGCGGGAGGCGAGTTGAGCGGATGCGCGTGATCGGCCTGATGTCGGGCACGTCGTACGACGCCATCGACGCAGCGGCGGCCGAGCTGACCCTCGACGGTGACGCCCTCGTGCTGGCGCCGCTGGGGATGGTGAGCGAACCGTACGACGCGACGGTGCGCGAGGCGCTGGCCGGCACCCTGCCACCGGCGTCCGTCCCGCTCGCCGAGGTGTGCCGGCTGGACACGGCGATCGGGCGGGCCTTCGCCGCGGCGGCGCTGCGGGCGGACCGCGAACTGTGTGCCGGGCGGGCCGAGTTGGCCGCCTCGCACGGGCAGACGGTGTATCACTGGACGGGCGGCGACCGGGTGCGCGGCACCTTGCAGCTGGGGCAGCCGGCCTGGATCGCCGAGGCGACCGGGCTGCCCGTGGTCTCCGACTTCCGGCCCCGGGACATCGCCGCCGGCGGCCAGGGCGCGCCCCTGGTCAGCCTGGTCGACCTGCTGTGGCTGCGCGGCCTCCCGGGCCGGTCGGTCGCCCTCGACATCGGCGGCATCGCCAACCTGACCGCACCCGGCGGCACCGTCTTCGGCACCGGACCCGGCTGCGCCCTGATCGACGCCGCCGCGCGCGGCTTCAGCGGCGGGCGGCTCGCCTACGACGTCGACGGGGCCCTGGCCGCCCGCGGCAGCGTCCACGAGCCGCTGCTGGAACGGCTGTCGGGGGAGCCGTACTACGCGCGGCCCGCGCCGAAGACGACGGGCAAGGAGCTGTTCCACCTCGGCCGTCTGCGCGACGCGCTGGCCGGGTTCGGCACCCTCAGGGCCGAGGACGTGGTCGCCACCCTCACCGCGCTGACCGCCCGGACGGTCGCGGACGCCGTGCGCGGCCTGGGCGCCACCGAAGTGATCGCCTCCGGCGGTGGGACCCGCAACCCGGTGCTGATGGACATGCTGCGGCGGCGGCTGCCCGGGGTGGCGGTGCGCGCCTCCGACGGCCTCGGGCTGCCCGCGGACGCGAAGGAGGCGTACGCCTTCGCCGTCCTGGGGTTCTCGACCTGGCACGGACTGCCGGGCACCGAGCCCGCGAGCACCGGGGCGCGGCATGCGAGCGTGCTGGGCTCGATCACCCCCGGACGGGGCCCGCTGCGTCTGCCGGAGCCGGTGACGACACCGCCCGCGCGGCTGGTCGTGCTCCGGGAGCGGCAGGACGGGCCATGAGGCCGGATCCTCTCATCCCGCTTTCACCGACGCCTCATACGGTGGGGGCATGACGCAGGTGACTCCTCCCGGGTGGTACCCCGATCCCGGGCAGACAAGTGAGGGTCCCGCCACCGAGCGCTGGTGGGACGGCAAGGCATGGACGGAGCAGACCCGCCCCGCGGGCTCGGCCGCCGTATGGGGTCCCCCGGCGCAGACGCCCGCGGACGGAGCGTATCCGCCCTACCCCGCCTATCCGGCCCAGCCGCCGGCCGCGCCGCGGCGCGGTGTGCGCACCGGCATAGCCGTGGCGATAGCCGTGGCCGTGCTGGCGAGCATCGGCGTGGGCGTGTGGGCGCTGACCGACGACGGCGGCTCGGGCGGTGCCGGCACCGCACAGCAGGGGCCGGGCGGTTTCGGCGGCCAGGGCGGGCCCGGTGGGCAGGGCGGTCCCGAGGGCGGACAGGGCGGTCCGTTCGGCGGCAACGGCGGAGGCGGCGGCTCCGGAGGTTCCGGCGGCTCGGGCGGTACGCAGTCGCCCGCCCCCGGCGAGTCCGAGGCGCCGAAGATCGACAGCGGTGCGGTGACCGACGCGGTCAGCGGCATCAGCATCCCGATCCCGGACGGCTGGTACGGCCAGGAGATCCAGGTCGGCGCGCAGGTGACGTCCGACGACTCCTACAAGTGCCCCGGCGACACCTCCCAGACCTGCACCAAGGGCGGCGCGTACTCGGCGCCGGCGGTGGTGCTGGGCACCAAGGGCAGCACGGCCGAGGCCGTCGCGAAGGCCGACATCTCGGCCAACGCCACCGAGTCCTACGGCGGCAAGACCTACGGCTCCATCACCTCGCACGACGTGCTGGAGTCCAAGGCGGTCACCGTGGCCGGTCAGCAGGGCTACCTGGTGCGCTGGAAGGCGGTCACGAGCAAGGGCGCGGACGGTTACGTCGAGTCGCTCGCGTTCCCCTCGCCGGCCGACTCCTCGCAGATCGTCGTGGTCCGCTTCGGCGTCGACGTCGGCGAGAAGCAGTCCGTCATCGACGACATCACCAAGGGCATCAAGGTGTCCACGGGCAGCGGCAACGGGCAGAAGGTCTGACCGGCCCCGCACGACGGACGGCCGGGTGGGGCGCCTCTCCGCTCAGAAGGCGCTCCACCCGGCCGGGGGGTGCGCGCCGCCCCCGTCCCCACGGTGCGGCGCGAGCAGGTCACCGCCCGGTCATCCGGGGACGGCGACCTGGGTCTCAGGTCAGGCCCAGTGCGGGCAGCACGGCGGCCTCCACGAAGCGTTCGAGGTAGTCCGGGTCGGCGTACTCGCCCTCCAGCACCGGGCGTACGCGCAGGACGCCGAACATCTGGGCCGGCACGTAGTCCAGCGCCGGGTTGTCGGCGGCGACCTCGCCGCGCTCGACCCCGCGCCGCAGGATCTCCTTCAGCGCCGAGATCTCCGGGTCGACCAGCGCCTCGCGCAGTGCCTGCTGCAGTTCCCGGTCCTGGGTGACGGCGTGGCCGAGGGCCTGGAGCAGCCGGGTGTCCTTGCCCTTCCAGTCGCCCGCGGCCCGCGCGGCCCTGCGCAGGTCCTCGGCAAGCGAACCGGTGTCGATGCCGGCGAACCGGACCTGCCGGGCCGAGCGCAGGGCGGCCGCCACGAACTGGGGTTTCGTCTTCCACTGCCGGTAGAGCGTGGACTTGCTGCACCGCGTGCTCGCGGCGACGCCCTCCATGGTCACCGAGTCGTACCCGCACTCACGGATCTGTTCGAGGACAGCGTCGAAGAACTCCCGCTCACGCTCGGGCGTGATCTTGGAGCGGCGCGAGGCGGCGACCGTCTGCGGTCCGTCCGCGGCCTGCGACGTCATCTGCTCTTCTCCTCGCTCGCGTCGGGCGGTCCCGTCCGCGCGGGACGGTCCGTGTCGGGTGGTCAGAAATTCCCGGATTCCAGTGTGGCGTATGTCTATCGATACGCCAGTGTACCGGTACTCCGACGTATCGGTACACTGGCGTATCGGTACGGAGACGTATCGATGAGTTTCGGCCGCGTGCCGAGTCTCCACTCGCACCACACCACGCACCACGTCAGCGAAGGGGCCGGGGGATGAATGCCCGCACCGAGCCTGTAGCAGCGGGGCCGGACGCGACAGCGCGGCCGCCGCTCGTCCGCGAGCTGCTGCTCGTCGCCGGGCTCTTCCTCGTCTACAAGTTCGGCCGGCAGCTGGCCACCGGCCACACGGCCGAGGCCCTGCACAACGCGCACCGCGTCTGGGACTTCGAACGGCTGCTGCACCTGCCCGGCGAGGGGACCGTGCAGTCCCTGCTGCTGCACGGCGGCGACCTGGCGCAGATCGCGAACACCTACTACGCGACCGTCCACTTCCCGGCCACCGCGGCCTTCCTGATCTGGCTGTACCTGCGGCGCCCGGCCCACTACGTCTGGGCCCGCCGCGTGCTCGCCACGGTCACCGCCGCCGCCCTGGTGCTCCCCTTCACCTTCCCGCTCGCCCCGCCGCGGATGCTGGCCGCCACCGGCCTCGTCGACACCGCGAAGGTCTACGGCCCCTCCGTCTACGGCCCGCCGCGGACCGACCACCTCTCCAACCAGTTCGCGGCGATGCCCTCGCTGCACTTCGGCTGGGCCCTGATGGTGGCGATCGGGCTGATCGTCGCGACCAGGTCCCGCCTGCGCTGGCTGTGGCTGCTGCACCCGCTGATCACCCTGCTGGTGATCGTGGGCACGGCGAACCACTACTGGCTCGACGCGATCGCGGCCACGGGCATGCTGGCCATCGCACTCGCCGTCATCCACCCGCCGCACCGCACCGCGACCACCGCCGGACGCGGCACCGGCACACTCGTACCGGCCGAGGAGAACGTCCTGGTGGGAGCGGGCCGATGAACGCCACGCTGCTCGCCGTCGCCCTCTCCCTGGTCTCCGCCGTCGCCTACGCCGCCGCCGCGGTCGCCCAGGAACGGCTCGCCGCCCGCACCTCCGACGACACCGGCACGCTCGGCATGCTGGCCAGCGGCGCCTGGTGGTGGTCGGTCGTCCTCAACGCCTCGGCCGCGCTGCTGCACGTGGTCGCCCTCAAGTACGGTCCGCTGACGCTGGTGCAGCCGCTCGGCGCGCTCACCCTGGTGGCCGCGGTGCCGATGGGCGCACGTGTGGCCGGGCGGCGGGTGAGCGCGGTCGAGTGGCGCGGCACGGCGCTCACCCTGCTCGGGCTGTCCGCGATCCTGGTCACCGCCTCCGGACCGGCGCCCGAGCGGGTGCTGAGCCTGACCGAGGCCGTGGCGGTGGCCGGTACGACGGCCGCGCTGATCGGCATGCTGTCCTGGCCCGGCGCCCGCCCCGGCCTCCGGCACGCCACGGCGTCCGGTTTCGCCTCCGGGGTGGCCTCCGCCCTCACCCAGACGGTGACGGTGGCCGCGACCGACCGCTCGGGTCCCGTGCTCAGCGTCCAGGTGGTCGTGGTGGCGCTCCTCGTCGCCGCGTTCGCCGCGGGCGGCCTGCTGCTGTCCCAGACCGCCTACCGCGGCGGCCTCGGCGCGCCGCTCGCGGTGGTGACCCTGGCCAACCCGGTGGCCGCCGCCGTGATCGGCCTGGCCCTGCTCGGACAGGGGCTGCGCGGCGGCGCCGCCGGCATCCTGCTGGCGCTCGCGGGCGCGGCGCTGGCCGGGTGGGGCGTCGTCCTGCTGTCCCGGGCGACGCCCGAGCCCGTCCCGGCGTACGACGACGGCCACGGGGAACACCCCGTGGCCGTGGTCCTCGCGCTGGAGCCGGAGTCGGCCGCGGCCGAACCGGCGTTGCTGCCCCGGCAGAGTGCCGAGCCGGGGCATCTGACTCCGCTGTAGCCGCCGGCCGGGACCGCCGGCGGGGCGTCAGCCCAGGCCGCGGGAGTCCTGCTTCAGTGCCGTGTCGACGGTGAGCGCCGTGGCGACGACGAGGCTCAGCAGCGGCTCCGGCAGCTGGTAGTGGATCTGCAGGACGTAGTTGTCCGCGGTCGTGAACATCGTCTTGGCGAGGCCCTCCCAGGTCTTGGTGATCCGGGCGACCTCGTTGTCCGCGTGGTCGACGATCGCGAAGTTCCAGGCCCGCCAGTTCTCCGCCCTGATCGCGCCGACCTGCCGGCCGCCCGCGTTCATGGCGAAGTTGATCTTCCCGATCATGTTCTTCTGGACGATCTCGCCGACCTCCGAGCCGTCCGGACGCGACACGATCACCCGGGACTTGAAGAACTTCGCGGGCCGGGTCAGCACCAGCTGGGGCTGACCGTGGGCGTCGCGGATCTCCAGCTTGTGGGTCATGAACTGGTCGAGACTGGAGACGAAGCGCAGCACCTTCTTCAGCGCGCTCTGCCCGACCTCGGTCACCGAGCCGATCTGGTTGCCGTTCTGATCCATGACCTTGTACTCGTTGGTCAGCTCGATCAGCTTGGCCTTCTGGTTGACCACCAGGACCGGCTCGGTGAACAGGGTGCCGCCGCCGGGGCCGCCCGCGCCGACCCCGGCCTGCTGCTGCACCTGACGCTGCACGCGCGGGTCGGGGCCCGCGGGCTGCTGCCGGGGCGCCTGCTGGGCGGCCGGGGTCTGCCCGCCGCCCTGGTCCGGGTTGGTGTGCTCGGTCCACTGGGCGCCGTCCCAGTAGCGCAGGGTCCGGGGCGCTCCGTGCGGATCCGGGTACCAGCCCGCAGGTGTGTTCGACTGTGTGGTCACCGGGGCACACTACCCCGAGCCCACCGGCGGCTGGCCAGCCCCCGCGACGCGCTGTTCCTCACCGTTCACTCCGTGATGATCGCCGGGTCGCTGACACCGGGACGCCCGTTCTCGACATGTCCGGCGAATCGCCGCAGGAAGGTCGCGTCGGCCTCCGAGGTGACGGTCAGGTCGTACCAGCGCCGGCTCGCCGCCAGGTCGACGGTGTGCCGCACGGTGGCGCCGGGCCGCACGGTGAACGTGCGCGGCCGGCAGCCGTAGCCACCGGTCAGCTTCAGACGGACCGTGCCGGAGCCCTTGTTGGTGAGGGTCAGCTCGATGTCGTCGCCGCTGTGGCGGGCGGTGACCTCGGGACCCGCGGTCCTGTTCGGGCCCTTGAAGACGCGCAGGAAGCCGTTCGGGCCGTGCACGCTCAGGTCGTAGGAGCCGCCGGAGTACGCCGAGTTCCAGGTGTCGGCGACGGTCTTGCCGGCCTCGGTGGTGTAACTCCAGGGGCCGTCGGTGCGGTTGCCGGAGGTGACGAGGAAGGCGGCGCCCGCCTTCGCCCCCGAGGCGAAGGTGAGCGTGAACTTCCCGGCCGCGGTGTCGGCCGAACCGTCCACGTACGGGGCGTACTTGAGCGGCCGGGCGGGACGCAGGCCACGCTCCTGCTTCGGCAGGACGGGGTTGGCCGGCGGGGTCGGGACGTAGTCGGGGTGACGGTCGTGGTCCGGCGGCTGGTAGCCGTCGGTGCCGGGCAGGGCCACCGGCTTGGTGTCCTTGCGGGAGAAGTCGAAGGCCGAGGTCAGGTCGCCGCAGACGGCCCGGCGCCAGGGCGAGATGTTGGGCTCGCGGACGCCGAAGCGGGCCTCCATGAAGCGGATGATCGAGGTGTGGTCCATCGTCTCGGAGCAGACGTAACCGCCCTTGCTCCACGGGGAGACGACCAGCATGGGCACGCGCTGGCCGAGGCCGTAGGGACCGGCGACATGGCTGCCGTCGCCCTTGAAGACGTCCGGGCCGACGTCGACCGTCGACTTGCCCTGCGCGGCGGAGGCCGGCGGGAACGGCGGGATGAGGTGGTCGAAAAAGCCGTCGTTCTCGTCGTAGGTGATGAACAGGGCCGTCTTCGCCCACACCGTCGGGTCGGCGGTCAGCGCGTCCAGGACCTGGGCGACGTACCAGGCGCCGTAGTTGGCGGGCCAGTTGGGGTGCTCGGTGAAGGCCTCCGGGGCCACGATCCAGGAGATCTGCGGCAGCCTGCCGCCCTTGACGTCGGCCTTGAGCCGGTCGAAGAAGCCCTCGCCCGTGCGGGCGTCGGTGCCGGTGCGGGCCTTGTCGTACAGCGGGTCTCCGGGCCGGGCGTTCTGGTACTGCTTGAAGTACAGCAGCGAGTTGTCGCCGTAGTTGCCGCGGTAGGCGTCCTGGATCCAGCCCCAGCCGCCGTTCGCGTCCAGGCCGTCGCCGACGTCCTGGTAGATCTTCCAGGAGACGCCGGCCTTCTCCAGCCGCTCGGGGTAGGTCGTCCAGGCGTAGCCGGCCTCGTCGTTGCCGAGGACCGGGCCGCCGCCCTGGCCGTCGTTGCCCGTGTAACCGGTCCACATGTAGTAGCGGTTGGGGTCGGTGGAGCCGATGAACGAGCAGTGGTAGGCGTCGCAGATGGTGAAGGAGTCGGCGAGCGCGTAGTGGAAGGGGATGTCCTCGCGGGTCAGGTACGCCATGGTCGTACTGCCCTTGGAGGGCACCCACTTGTCGTACTTGCCCCCGTCGAAGGCGGCGTGGCCGTCGTTCCAGCCGTGCGGGAGGTCCTGGATGAAGGCGAGGCCCAGGTCGTCGGCGTCGGGGTGGAAGGGCAGGATGTCCTTGCCGCCGGCGTCCGCCTGGTACCACACCGGCTTGCCGTCCTGGCGGGTGGTGACCGGGCGGGGGTCGCCGAAGCCGCGGACGCCTCTGAGTGAACCGAAGTAGTGGTCGAAGGACCGGTTCTCCTGCATCAGGACGACGATGTGCTCGACGTCCTCGATCGACCCCGTGCGGTGGTTCGCGGGCAGCGCCGCGGCGCGCTGGATGCTGTTGGACAGGGCCGTGAACGCGGTGGTCGCGCCCGCGAGTTGCAGGAAGCGGCGCCGGTTGACTTCGGGCATGGGTGGGTGCCTCTCATCCTTGGGTGCGGATGGCCGGAACGTGACGGATTGCGCGCGGTGCGAGTGTTCCAAGAGCAACAAACGTCAGGGAAGGGTCCGGTGGCGCCCATGTGAAAGTCGTCGATACGGACGGGGCGACGGCCCGGCGGTGGGCACTGACAGCACATTTCGGTAACGCGGTCAAGCGCACCGCGCAAAGCGGGACTCAAGCCTTGATCCACTGTTACGCTCCCTGGATCAGCCGCGTTTTCGGGGGGTGCGGCCATGGCCGACAGCGGTTTCGAGGCATATCGACGGGCTCTGCACGACGCCTACCGCGGCTGGTGGGTCACCTGGCCGCTCACCCAGAAGGTCCGCGTCGGCGACGTGCGCGCGCTGTACGACGACGGCTCCGTCGCCGCGGGCACCCTCGCCGACCAGGGCATCGACGCCCCGCAGGGGCCGCCGGGAGCCCACGGCGACCTCGTGTACGACGCCGGGGGCACCGCGAGCGTGCGCTTCAAGGCCGCGGGCGCGGCGGCGCAGGGCTTCTCCTCCGTGACGCAGGCGGACGCCGGCGCCCTGGTCGAGTTCCACGCCGAGCACAGCGCCCTGGTCGTCTACACCGGCCTGGAGCAGCGGGGTGTGGCGGACGTGCCGCGGCTGGCCCGCGCGCTCGTGCGGCGGCTGTGGCAGGGCGCGTGGGATCCCGCGCTGCTCGCCGTGACGGAGGTCATCGGCGCCGGGGCCGGCACCGCTCTCACCGCCGAACGCATGGGCGCCAGCGCCGAGTTGCGCCTGACCGCCGGGCTGGGAGCGGGGCCGCTGCAGCTCGCGGACCTGGCCGGCCGGGTCTCCTTCGGCGCGTCCCGGCACGTCGGCCTGACCGTGACCGGCACGGATCTCACCCCGTGCTACCGGGTCGTCCGGGTGCGGGAGACCTGGTTGCACCGCGTGCGCACGGAGTACGGGCCGCCGCAGCCCGGCCGCGGCCTGGACGCGGGCGCCGTGCCGCCGGTGCTGCTGGAGGAGGCGGGTGACGACGCGGAGGCGGTGCTGGAGCAGGTGGAGCCGGAGGGGCTGCCTCAGGGGCGGCAGGTCTGACGCGGTGGGACGCCGCGCGATCCATCGGGGGAAACGAGCATGACCGACGTGGTACTGAGCATCGACTGCTCCGAGGTTCTGCTGAACACGGGAGGTGAGGAAGTCCGGTGGCCGCTGGGCGCGGTCCTGGCCGAGATCGTACGGGACGAGGACGGGCCCACGGCCCAGAGGTTCACCACGGCTCTGGCGTTCACGGCCGACCGGGAGACCCGCAGGAAGATCGGCGAGGAGCTCTACGAGGCCCTGTTGGACGGGGCGCCAGGCGGCTGGGCCGAGTTGCTGGAGGCGGCCTCCGAGGAGCACCCGCTGCGCGTCCGGATCGACGTCGGATGTCCCCAACTGGCGCCGCTGCCCTGGGAGCTGATGCGTGCGGGCCGCGCGGGACGGCGCCTGTGGCTCGACAACCGCGTGCTGTTACGCCGCGGCCGGATCATGGAGCACCCGGCCCGGATCACGCCGGTCAGTCCCCAAGGCCCCCTGCGGGTCCTGCTGGTGGTGTGCAACCCGGAGGACCCCGAACTCCTCGCCGACTGCGAACTCGCCATGGTCGGGGCGGCGTTGGCCGACCTGCCCGGGCGGGTGCACGCCGAGGTGATCGACGGCCCCAGCCTGCCCGAGCTGGTCACCGCGCTCACCCAGGTCCGCCCGCACGTCCTGCACTTCATCGGGCACGGCACCCCCGCCGTGGTCGGCGACCGCGGCGGCCTGCACTTCAACACCCAGCCGCCCGCCCGGCGCGGCGACGGCGGCGACACCGTCGTCCCGCGGGCGCGCAAGTCCTGGACGCTGGACGCCGAGCGGGCCCATCACCTCTACGACAAGTGGACGCCCCGGCTCGTCGTGCTGAACGCCTGCCGCCAGGCGCACGCGCGGATCGCGGCGTTCGAGAACCTCGTCGACACCTGCCTGGGCCGGGGCTCGTTCGCGGTGCTGGCCATGCAGGCCGACATCCAGTCCCCCGCCGCCGCCGAGTTCTCCCGCTCCCTGTACACACGCCTGGCGCAGGGGCAGTCCATCGACGAGGCCGTGCGGGGAGTGCGCGGGGATCTCGACATGAGCGACAGCGAGGGCCCCTCGTGGGCGCTGCCCGTCCTGCAGTGCGGACTGAGCGACCCCGCCGAGGTGGTGCCGGTGGAGTTCGGCCGGCGCGAGCCGGAACTGACCCGGCTGAACCGGAACTGGCCCTTCGACGAACTCGCGATGTTCCTCGGCCGGGCCAAGGAGCGCCGCATCGGCTGGTGGGAGCAGTGCGACCAGCCCGGCGACCCGGTACGGGTGTTCGCCATCACCTCCGCCCACCGCAGGTCCGGCAAGACCTGGCTGGCCAAGTGGTGCCTGCTGACCTGCATGCTGCGCGGCGAGGACGTCACCTACGTCGACCTCACCGACCCCCGGATCGGGGACAAGGACGACGACTGCGTCTCGATGGGCTGGCTGGAGGTCGTCCGCTCCGTGCGCAACGCCTGCCTCGACACCCGCCAGCCCGACCCGATGGCGGAGGCGGACTTCGTCCGGTTCCACCGGGTCCTCAACCGGGCCGCGCGCGGCGGCCCCGCCTGGTCCCAGCAGCACCCCACGCCCGACTGCGACCAGGGCCACCGCTTCGTCGTGGAGAGCGACCGGCACGCCGAGACCCGCAAGCGGCAGATCATCGACGCCTTCCTGGACGTGCTGCGCGCCCGCGCCAAGGAACAGCGCCGCTCCCACGTCATCGCCCTGGACCAGACCGAGCAGATCGCCGAGTCCGATTTCCGCAACGTCCTGCTGCCGCTGCTGCTGAGCGCCGTACAGGAGTCCGACGACGAGTTCCCGCTGCGGGTGCTGGTGGTGGCACCGCAGACCTGGTCGGGGTACCGGTATCTGGCGGAGACGCTGCCCAGGGAGCCGGTGGTGCTCACCGAGAGCTTCCCCGTCGACGAGGCGCCGCGGCTGGCCCGGGAGTTCTGGGAGCGCAAGTCGTGGCACCGGCAGGTGCCGGACCACCTGAGCTACGACGACTTCAAGCGGCTGGTGGACGCGCTGCCGAAGAACCGGCAGCGCTTCCCCGTCACCGTCTTCCACGACCTGCTCAGTGTGCTCACGGACATGAGGGATGCGGGCTGATGACCACACCGGACGCACGCCACGACCACGCGGTCACCGCACTCGCCGCCCGCCTCAGCAGCGGTGAGGGCCTGGCCGACATCCGTCGCACCCTGCTGCCGGCCGGCTGGACGAGCCTGCTGGAGGCCGCCGCCGTGGCGCGGTTCTTCGACCAGAAGACCTACGACCACGTGCTCAGCGACTTCGTCGACCAACCCGCGCCCCCACTCGGAGAGTTGCTGGACGCGGGAGCGGTGGAGCGGGCTCCCGGACGCAAGATGCTCCAGGTGCCGGACGCCCACCGCCAGGCCTACCTGCTCTCCTGGCTCGGCGACCGCGGCCGGGGCCAGCTCCCGCCCCGGCTCCTCGAACTGGAGCGCCGCCTGAGCGACCACTGGCACACGCGCGGCAAACCCGCCGAGCGGCTGCGGCACCTGATGCTGGCCGACCCCGACACGGCGGCCCGGCTGTTCAACGACCTGTTCCACCGCAGCGACAGCGAACGGGACTTCACCCGCTGCCAGGACCTCACCCAGGTGCTGGCCGACCGGGACCGCTCGGCCGTCGTCGACCCCGCGCTGCTCAAACTCGCCGAGGACCGCGCCGGTTACCTGCGCGCCCGCACCTACTGGGTGGCCGACTACGCCCACTCGGCGCAGTTCCTGGAGCCCGACGGCCTGTGGGAGCGCGCCCGGCACCTGCTGTCCGGGGACGGGCCGCGGGTGTGGCAGATGTACGGCATCGCCGGCTCGGGCAAGACGATGCAGCTGCGCTGGCTGATCTCCCGCAAGGCCGTCACCGCCGAACTCGACGTCAACTGCGCCCGCGTCGACTTCGACCACATCGACCCGCTGAACGCGGCGCGCTGGCCCTGGCTGCTCATCCTGGAGATCGCCGACCAGCTCGAACAGCGGCTGCCCGCCCGCGTGTTCACCGCCCTCGACGAGTACGCCGCCTACCGCTCGCTGTTACGCCGCCCCACCTCGCACGCCGCGGCGGAGGCCTCGCGCGGCATCCGCACCCAGGACGAGCACCGGATCGAGCGGGAGGTGGTCCAGGCGTTCACCAGCCGGTTCGCGGAGACCTTCGACGAACACCTGCCGGTCCTCGTCGTGGTGGACACCCTGGAAGAGGTCGTCCTGCGCAGCCCCTCCCGCGTGGACAGCCTGCTGCGGCTGCTGGGCAAGGTGGTGACCGGCTGCCCGGCGATCCGGCTGGTCCTCTCCGGCCGCTTCGACCTGAGCGACCAGCACAGCCGGGCGCTGGCGACGCTGGGCCGGTACGAGAACGTGCCGGTGGCCCCCTTCACCGACGCCGAGGCGGACGACTACCTGTGCCGCATCCGCGGCATCCAGAGCGCCGAACAGCGGCGGTTCATCGTCCAGCGCAGCGACGGACTGCCGTTCTACCTCGCCTTCTTCGCCGACGACGTCGACCGCAACCCCGACGCCACCACGGACACCCTCAGCAGGGAGGCCGGCCCCGCCGTGCGCCGGCGCTACGTCGGCTCCAAGGTGGTCGGCCGCGTCGACGACCCGCTGGTGCGCTGGCTGCTCTACTACGGCGTCATCCCGCGCCGCCTGCACCGCTGCCACGTCCTGGACGTCGTACAGCCGCGGCTGCGGGAGAAGATGGAGCAGGCCGCGCGGGCGGACGGCGAACGGCCCGCGGACGACCTCTTCCCGGCCGTGCCCCCGCCCGGCCGGGAGCAACTGGAGGACGCCTGGCGCAAACTCACCGAGTACTCGGGGACCTCCCTGCGGATCACCGAGGTCCCCGGGGACGACGAGGCGGTGGTCTTCCACAGCGCGGTGCTCGGGCCGATGCGCGACCTCATCGCCGACACCCCCGACTTCGCGCTGCTGCACGGCGATTTCGTCCGGTACTTCGAGCAGCGCGCCGAGGAAGAGCCCGCCCAGTGGTCGCGGTACCTGCGCGAGGCGCTCTACCACCGCTTCCAGACGCGGGACCCGCAGGCTCCGGAAGTGTGGCGCGCGGCCATGGAACGGGCCTGGCGCGAAGGGGAGACCGACCGGCTGCGCGATCTGGCCGAGGAACTCCTCGGCAGCGAGTACGTCGACCGGGACCCGCCGCCCCTCGGCATGGCCGGCGGCACCGTCGTCCCCCCGTCTCTGAAGGCGGAGGCACATCTGAACCTCGCCTTCGCGCACTTCCACGGCGGCATGGCCGAGGGCGTCTCCCTGGAGGCCCACGACCACAAGTGGTCCGACGCCACCCGCCAGTTGAAGCAGGCCGACTTCCTCTACGCGCTCGCAGGGGAGCGCACGCGAGCGCACTCCGCGCGGGAGGACATGGTCCGGGCCGCACTGCAGAGCGTGGCCGGGAACGCCGAGGAGGCCGTCGAGCTGATCGACCACCGGGTGCTCTCCCACGACCGCCTGCCCGACCTCGAACGGCTGTGGGCCCTGAAGATCCGCGCCGCCTCGCTGGCCCGGCTGCGTTCCCTGGACGCCGCCGACGCCTTCCACGAGGTGGAGCGGTTCGCTACCGGCATCGGCCGGCTCGACGTCGCCGCGGACGCCGCCGCCGGGCGGGCCGCGCAGCGCCGGCTGATGGGGGACGTCGGCGGGGCCGTCGACCTCTACGCGCGGGCCGCCGACCTGTGCACGCGAGCCGGGGGCTCCCCCTTCGGTGCCGTGGCCCAGCAGGCCGGACTCCTGCTGCGCTGCCGCCGGGCACGGCAGGCGCTGGCGGTACTGGCGCAGGTGCCCGTCGCCGACGCGGCGCAGGAGGCCGACCGGGCGCGGCTACAGGCCAAGGCGCACCTGCTGCTGGGGCAGGAGATACCGGCGCTCGCCGCGATCCAGTGCGCCGACGCCGCGGCCGAAGGGCTGCGGGGCGCCGACCGCTACCGGCACCTGGCCCTCAACGCCCAGCTGCACGGGGTGGCCCTCGGCGAACTCCAGGCGATCTCCAACGCCGACGACCACTTCACCAACGCCACCGGGCTGTGGAAGGAACTCGGCTACTACAACGGCGAACCCGAGTGCCACTACCTCTACGCCCGCTTCCTGCTGCGCGACAGCATGGACCTGCCGGCCGCCCACCGCCTCCTGGAACCCAAGGAGGCGCCCGGGCAGGAGCCGGAGTTCGCGCTGCGGCTGGTGCTGCTGGCCCGCGAGTGGGCCGCGCGCTCCCAGGGCGTGGTCTCCGAGGCGGGCATGCCCGTGCCGTACGAGAAACTCCCCGCCCTGGTCCGCCCGTTGCACGCCCTGTGCCATCTGGCCGGGCTGCCCGACGACCAGCCCTCCGCCGGCATCCTGCGGCAGCTGACCGAGGCCCTGGCAGAGGTGCGGCCGGCCGAGGCGCGGCTGGCGACCCTGCGCGACCTGGTGGACAACCCGGCGCTGGAGCACCAGGTGCCCTGGTCGCTGCTGGAGCCCTTCTACGCCCTCGACGGCGACGAGAGCGACCCCGACCGGGCGCTGGCCGGTCTGCTGGTGGCGCAGGTGCGCGGCGAGGAGGACCCGCGCCGGCTGGAGCGGATCGCGCGCACCCTGATCGGCCCGCGCGCCGAACACCGGCTCGCCGTCTGGCGGTGCGCGCGCATCGCCGCCCGCCTGGGCCATCCCGACCTGGCGGCGCGGCTGCTGGACGAGGTGGCGTGGGAACGGCCACCGGAGGCGGCCCAGGGCCCGGGGGTGCGCGTCCCGCACGTGCGGCTCGCCCTGTCCGCGCTCGTGCTGCGCGCCGGGGTCGAACCGCGGCACGAGGCCGCCGAGCACGCGCTGCGCCGGGCGATGGAGCTGGCGGAGGAGCGGGACGTCGTACGCGAGAGCCTGCCCGCGATGCTGGCGCTGTGCGCCCGGCGCGCCCAGGTCGACGGGGTGCCGGAGCGGGTGGCGGGGCTGCTGGCCGGGATGAGCCGGCCGGCCGTGCTCGACAACGACGTCCAGGGCGATCTGCGGCTGTTCCGGGAGTGGCCGGAGGAGCGCGGCCTGGAGCTGCGCGGCCGCCCGGACATCGACCCGGTCAACGACGTGGCCCTGTCGGTGCCGAGCAAGCTGAGCGACTGGCACCAGGACGAGTGGCCGCAGCGGGTCGCGCTCAGCAAGCGGGTGCTGCAGCGGCTGCGGTTCGTGCGGCTGTGGTCGGAGGACCCCGACGCGCACGCCCTGCCGTGGGAGCTGACCCTCCAGCCGGCGCTGCAGGCGGTGACCGAGCAGCCGATGATGTACCGCACCATGCCCACCGCGGCCCTGCGCGTCGACGTGTGCTGGCTGCAACTCGGCCTGAACCGGCGGCTGGGGCTCACCCTCGACGTCGACGGAGTGGTGGGACCGCACACCCGGGCGGCCCTGGAACGCGTGCAGCCCGGCGCCGGTGACGGCACCTGGCCGCGGCTGACCGACGCGACCGTGCGGGAGCTGCTGGAGGGCGCCCCGCGGCACGCGCGCCCGCACCGTGTGCTGGTCGTCAGCGCCAAGCAGGACGAGCGGTCGGTGCCGCTGTCGTACTGGCTGCGCGACCAGCGTCCGCTGCCGGCGCGGCTGCCGGTCAACGTGACGGTGGTGGAGCCGGAGACCGGGGTCGTCCCGCAGGTGGCGTACCCGGCGGCGGACATCGACGTGCTGCATCTGGCGGCGCCGCTGCGGCAGCGGGACGGCATGCCGTATCTGGAGCTCTCCCCCGCCGGTCACGCCCGCCGGCTGGCGAGCAAGGCGCGCGGCTCCGACCTGTTCCCCGTCCAACTGGCACGCTGGCTGGGCGGGTTCGAGCCGGGCCGCACCCCGCTGGTGGTGCTCGACCCGCCGTGCCCGGGGTCGGAGGCGGACATCGGCGTGCAACTGCTGCTGCGCAACCTGTTCGCGGCCCAGCTCTTCAGCCACGGCCGCTGTCCGGCGATCGTGTGCACCGGGCTCTTCCCGGGCGGCGGGCTCGACCACGCGATCGGTTTCTACCAGGCGCTGTCCGAACGGCGACCGCTCGCGGAGGCGGTACGACAGCTGCGTACGGCCCCGGTCGGCTCCCCGCCGAGGGGCACGCACTTCGCCAGCGACGACGACGCACGCCGGGCCATCGCCCTGTTCGCGGCCGACTCGGCCCTGCTGGACCGGTACGCGGAGCCGGCGTGACGCCCGGGCAGCGGGCCGGGATGCAGCACCTGATCGACGGGCTGGGCGGGGAACTGGAGTCCTGGCGGCGGCTGGCGGAAGGTGACCGGGCCCCGCTGGCGAAGCACCACAGCCAGTTGCGGGCAGTGGTGGCGATGCTGAACGAGGGCCTGGACCAGGCGCGTTCGCGGCTCGCCGCGGACGACGGCGCGGGGCTGCCGGTGCTGATCCTGGACCTGCACCACGTCTGGGACTACTTCCGGGCCAAGTTCACGCTGCGCCGGCTGGACGGGCAGCGGCCCGTCCTGGAGGCGGCCGACGAACTCGCCTGGACCTGCTACCGGGGCCCGCTCGCCGCGGCCCTCACGGTCGACGACCGCGCGGCCAAGGAGCCGCCGCTGGTGTCGTACAGCCGGGACGCGGTGCCGCGGGCCCACCCGCGCGGCGGGCAGTACCGGGACCTGCTGCCGCGCGGCGGCGTCCACACCCGGCAGGGCGTCGCGCTGGTACGCCGCCTGCCGTTCCCCGTCATCGACGTGCCCTGGTACTACGCCTCGCACCTGCCCGCCCTGCTCACCGTCGCGCACGAGGTGGGGCATCACGTCGAGGACGACTTCGCCCTCACGCCGGAGCTCCGCGCCCGGCTGGCGAGCGCGGACCTGACGGCGGCCGAGCGGCCGGTGTGGGAGGGGTGGCTCGGGGAGGTGTTCGCCGACGTGTGCGCGAGCGTGGCCTGCGGGCTGTCGTATCCGGCGGTGCTCGCGGACGTCGTCGCCGGTCTGCGCCCGGCCGGCCCCGACGACGACGTGGCGCCGGGGCCGTCGGCGCATCCGCCGCCGGGGGTGCGCGTGCGGGTGTGCCTGGCCGCGCTGGAGCGGGCGGGACATCCGCGTCCGCCGGCGTGGCCGCAGCCGCTGGCCGAGGCCCTGGAGGGGGAGCCCGCCGACGACGCGGCCCCGGCGGAGGTGGTGGCCGCCCTGCTGACGGACGGCTACGCGCCGCTCGGCGGCAAGCGCCTGACCGACCTGCTCGCCCTCGACTCCCCGCAGGCCCTCCCGGAACGGGCCGAACTGCTGCTGGCCGGCGTGGACACCGGCTGCCGTCAGGTGACCGGCGTCCTCGGCGCGGCGGCCCTGGCCTTCATGACCGACCCCACCCGCTACGACGACTTCCGCGTCGGCCCCCGGGCGCTGGAAGAGGTCCTCGCCCTGCGCCCGGTGGGGGTCCGGCACGGGCGCACCGACGACGCCCGGCACGAGGACCGGGACACGGAAGCGGGCCGCCTCCTGCTGGACGCCCTGACCACCCCCAACACCCCCGACCAGCCCCTCTGACCGGCCCGGGCCGCAGGCCGGTGCCGACGGCCGTGAGACCGGAACCGGCGTGCGCACCGGGCTGGTTCACCGACTGCTCACGCCCACCACGATCGCCGGACGGGCGGCGAGAGCGAGGATGGGGCCGGCCGGTCGGCGGTGAGGGCTCTCGGACGCTCTGACCAGCGCCTCTACGGATGTTCTTCCGTCTGGCGGAAGCCGCCTTGCCAAGCCACCGCCGGCGTCAGGACGCTGACTTCAACCACGGCAGCGGGGCGACGGCGCCCCGCCGACAGGGACGGGAACCTCATGCCGCACATGACTGCTTTCGCCAGGAACCAGTGGTACGTCGCCGCCTACAGTCACGAGGTGGGGCGCGAGGAGTTGCTCGGGCGGACGATTCTCGGGGAGCCGCTCGTCTTCTACCGCACCGAGGAGGACGGGACGCCGGTCGCGCTCGCCGACCGGTGCGTGCACCGCCGCTTCCCGCTGCACGAGAAGCCGAGCCGGCTCGACGGCGACCGGATCGTGTGCGGGTACCACGGGTTCACGTACGACACCACGGGGACCTGTGTGTACGTGCCGGGGCAGAAGCGCATACCGAGGACGGCCCGGGTCGCGTCCTACCCCGTAGTCGAGCAGGACTCCCTGGTGTGGGTGTGGATCGGCGACCCGCAGCTGGCCGACGCGCAGACCATCCCGCGGGCGAAGCACCTCGACTCCCCCGGCTGGGTCACCGTCCGCGGCATGGAGCCCATCGACGCCGACTACGGGCTGCTCGTCGACAACCTCCTCGACCTGTCCCACGAGACGTATCTGCACGGCGGGTACATCGGCACCCCCGAGGTCGCCGAGACGCCGATCACGACCGAGGTCGACGAGGGCGCGGGCATCGTACGGGTGAGCCGGCACATGGACGACGCCGCCTGCCCGCCGTTCTACGCCAAGTCCACCGGCATCGAGGGCCGGATCACCCGCTGGCAGGACATCGAGTACCACGCCCCGTGCCTGTACCTGCTGCACAGCCGCATCGCCCCGGTCGGCGTGCTGCCGGAGGCCGACGGCAGTGACCCGAACGGCTTCCACACCGAGATCACGTACGCCATCACGCCGTCCCGTGACGGTCACGTCTACGACTTCTGGATGGTCTCGCGGGACTGGGCCGTGGACGACGCCGAGGTCACCGAGTTCCTGCGGGGCAACAACCACACCGTCGTCATGCAGGACGTCGACGCGCTCAACCTGCTGCAGAAGACGCTCGGAACGGAGCGGACGGGGTACCAGGAGCTCAGCATCAACATCGACACCGGCGGTCTCGCCGCCCGCCGCATCCTCGCCCGTCTCGTGGAGGAGGGCGACAAGCCCGTGGAGAAGGTCCTGTGAGCAACAGTCCCACCGGGGAGATCTACCGCATCGACTGGCTGCCGGGCACCGACGTGCTGCACGGCACCTGTCACTGCGGCGCCGAGCACACCGCCCAGGACCCGGTCGAGATGTGGGAGTGGATGCTCGCCCATCCCGAAGGACACCGGCCGCGGGAGAGCAGCGCGTCATGACCGTGTACGAAGCCGAACTCGTCGTCGACCGCAGGGAGTTCGCGGCCGACGACGTACTCGCCCTCACGCTGCGCCATCCGCTCGGGGAGGACCTGCCGGCCTGGGAGCCGGGCGCCCACGTCGACGTCGTGCTCGGGCCGGAGCTGGAGCGTCAGTACTCGCTGTGCGGCGATCCCGCGGACCGTTCGCAGTGGCGGATCGCCGTGCTGCGGGAGCCGGACGGGCGCGGCGGATCCGCCCATGTGCACGAGCAGTTGGGGCAGGGCGACAAGGTCCGGGTGCGCGGGCCGCGCAATCACTTCCGGCTGGAGTCCGCGCCCCGCTACCGCTTCGTCGCGGGCGGGATCGGCATCACCCCGATCCTGCCGATGCTGGCCGCGGCGGAGGCGGCGGGCGCCGAGTGGACGTTGCTGTACGGCGGTCGCACGCGCAACTCCATGGCGTTCACCGAGGAGTTGAAGCGGTACGGCGACCGGGTCACCGTCGCCCCGCAGGACGAGACCGGACTGCTGGACCTGTCGGTGCTGGACGGCCTGCCGGAGGGCGCGCTGGTCTACTGCTGCGGTCCGGGGCCGTTGCTGGACGCGGTCGAGGAGCGGTGCCCGCAGGGCGTGCTGCACGTCGAGCGGTTCCAGCCCAAGGCTCAACCGGACGGCGAGAACGGCGCGTTCGAGGTGGAGCTGGCGCAGAGCGGGCGTACGGTCACGGTCGCGCCGGACGTCTCCGTGCTCGACGCCGTCCGCGCCGCCGGTGTGGAGGTGCTGTTCTCCTGCACCGAGGGCACCTGCGGCACCTGCGAGACGGACGTTCTCGACGGTGAACCCGAGCACCGGGACTCGGTGCTCACCGACGAGGAGCGGGCGAGCGGGGAGACGATGATGATCTGTGTGTCCCGCTGCCGTGGGAAGCGGCTCGTGCTGGATCTGTGATCCCCAGGTCGGCGTCGATCCGCGCGACGGTCGCCAGCAGCGGCGGCAGCAGCTCCCGCCGGATCGACTCCAGGGAGGTGCGCCCGGCCGGCACCGCGATGTTCACGGCCGCGACGACCTCGCCGCCCCGGCCCCGCACCGGGGCGGCCACCGACCGCAGCCCCTCCTCCAGTTCCTGGTCGACGATCGCGTACCCCTGCCGGCGCACCCGGCGCAGCTCGGCCCGCAGCACGGCGGCCGAGACGATGGTGCGGTCCGTCAGGGGGCACAGCCGTGTCCGGGCCAGGCGCGCCTCGATCTCCTCGTCGCCCAGGTGCGCGAGCAGGACCCGGCCGACCGAGGTGACGTGGGCGGGGAAGCGGGTGCCGACGGTGATCGTGGCGGACATGATGCGGCGGGTCGGCACCCGGGCGACGTAGACGACGTCGTCCCCGTCGAGTACGCACAGGGACGACGATTCGCGTACCTCACCCGCGAGTTGCTCCAGATGCGGCTCGGCGATCTGCGGCAGCGTCACGCTGGAGAGGTAGGAGTAGCCGAGCTCCAGCACGCGCGGGGTGAGCCGGAAGAGCCGGCCGCTGTGGTGCACGTAGCCAAGGTCGGCGAGGGTCAGCAGCAGGCGGCGGGCGGCGGCCCGGGTCAGCTCGCAGGTGCGGGCGACCTCGCTGAGCGTGCGGGTGGGGTGGTCGGCGTCGAAGCAGCGGATGACGGCGAGGCCGCGCTCGAAGGACCGTACGAAGTGCGGTGCTCGGGCTGCCACCGGCATCGCCGCCTCCAGAAAGTGTCAACAATGTTGTGAACGAGCCCATTGACCCCGGGCCGTTGAGGCTTCTACCTTCCCGCTCAGCACGTTCGAGCACTACTGTGCGGTCTGCGCACAGCCTGTCGGAACACCGTTGCACGTTGTCTGTACAGGAGGAGCCATGCGTCGTCTGCTCGCCGGTCTCTGTGCCGGCGCCTCCCTGCTCGCCGCGACGGCCTGTGGCTCGTCGGACGGCGGGTCGCCGGGCCGGAGCACGTCGTCCGGGGGCGTCACCACGGTCAAGGTGGGGATCATCCCCATCCTGGACGTGGCCCCCCTCTATCTGGGCCAGCAGAAGGGCATCTTCGAAAAGCACGGTCTGAAACTCACCATGACTCCCGCACAGGGCGGCGCCGCCATCGTGCCCGGTGTGGTCAGCGGACAGTTCCAGTTCGGGTTCTCCAACATGACCTCGCTGATGATCGCCCAGACCAACAACGTTCCCGTCAAGGCGGTCGCCAACGGCGTGAACTCCACCGGCGTCGACGGCAAGGACTTCGGCGCGACGGTCGTGGCGAAGAACAGCACGATCAAGTCGGCCAAGGACCTCGCGGGCAAGAAGGTCGCCGTCAACACCCTGAAGAACATCAACGACACCACCGTGCGCCAGTCGGTGCGCAAGGCCGGCGGCGACCCGTCGAAGGTGAAGTTCGTCGAGCTGGCCTTCGACCAGATGCCCGCCGCCCTCGACAAGGGCCAGGTCGACGCGGCGATGGCGGTCGAGCCGGCGCTGTCGACCATCCTCGGCCAGGGCGGGCGCGAGATCGCCTCCTCCTACGTCGACGTCGCCAAGGACCTCACGGTGGCGATGTACTTCACCTCGCAGAGCTACGCGCAGAAGAACCCCACCGTGGTGAAGAACTTCCAGGCCGCCATGAAGGAGTCGCTCACCTACGCCGGTGGCCACCCCGACGAGGTCCGCCAGGTCCTCACCACGTACACCAAGATCCCCTCCACGCTGCTGCCGAAGCTGACGCTGCCTAGCTGGCCCGCCGAGCCCGACCGCGCCTCCATCGAGACGCTGATGAAGCTCGGCCAGCAGGACGGGCTGTTCAAGTCGACGCCGGACCTGGACAAGCTGCTGCCGTGAAGGGCGTGAACGTCGCACTCGGTGCGGCCGGGCTCGCGGCCTTCCTCGCCCTGGGCGAGGCGGTGCCGCGGCTCGGTCTGGTGAAGGAGGCCTACTTCCCGCCGACCAGCCGGATCGCCTCCGCCCTCGGCGACGAACTCGCCGACGGCGCCTTCTGGTCGGCGCTCGGCGACACCCTCACCGGCTGGGCGCTGGGCCTGGCCATCGCGGTGGGCGCGGGGGTCGTGGCGGGCGTGCTGCTGTCGGTCGTGCCGCATCTGCGCGAGGCGACGGCCTCCACGATCGAGTTCCTGCGCCCGATCCCGTCGGTCGCGCTGATCCCCCTCGCGGTGCTGCTCTACGGCACCGAACTGAAGTCGGTGCTGCTGCTCGTCGTCTACGCCTCCTTCTGGCAGGTGCTGATCCAGACCCTGTACGGCGTCCAGGACGTCGACCCGGTCGCGGAGGAAACGGCACGCTCCTACGGCCTGGGCACCTGGGCGCGGGTGCGTCATGTGCTGTGGCCGACCGCGCTGCCGTACGTCATGACGGGCGTCCGGCTCGCCGCGGCGGTGGCGCTGATCCTCGCCATCACCGCCGAACTGGTCATCGGGGCGCCGGGGTTGGGCGCCCGGATCGCGGTCGCGCAGACCTCGCAGGCGGTGCCGGAGATGTACGCGAACATCGTCGTCGCGGGCCTTCTGGGACTGCTCATCAACGTCGGCGCGCGTGCGGTGGAGCGACGGGCGCTGGCCTGGCACCAGTCGGTGCGCGGGGAGGTGGCGGTGTGAGGCGCCTGCTGTTGAGGCTGCTGCTGACGGTGGCCCTGCCCGCGGTCCTGGTCGCCGTGTGGTGGCTGGCCTCCGACGGCAGCACCAACGTGTACTGGCCGCCGCTGCGCACCATCCTGAAGACCTTCCCCGACGTCTGGACGGGTGAGCGGCTGCGCGCCGACGTCCTGCCGAGCGTGCTGCGCCTCGCGGCCGGCTACGCGCTGGCGGCCGTCGCGGGCGTCGCGCTCGGCACGGTCATCGGCACCTACCGGCGGGTGCGCGCACTGTGCGAACCGGTCCTGGAGTTCCTGCGGGCGGTGCCGCCGCCCGTGCTGGTGCCGGTCATCATGCTGTTCGCGGGCATCGGCGACACGATGAAGATCGTGGTGATCGCCAGCGGCTGCGTGTGGCCGATCCTGCTGAACACGGTCGAGGGCGTGCGCGCGGTCGACTCGGTGATGCTGGAGACGGCCCGCTCCTACGGCATCACGGGCGTGGCCCGCCTGCGCGACCTGGTGCTGAGGTCGGCGAGCCCGCAGATCTTCGCGGGGCTGCGGCAGGCGCTGTCCATCGGCATCATCCTGATGGTGATCAGCGAGATGTTCGCCGCGAGCGACGGCATCGGCTTCACCGTGGTGCAGTTCCAGCGCAGTTTCGCTATCCCCGACATGTGGACCGGCATCCTGGTCCTGGGGCTGCTCGGCTTCCTGCTCTCCGTCCTCTTCCAGCTCGTCGAACGGCGGGTCCTCGCCTGGTACCACGGGCTGCGCGCGTCCACCCGGCGGTCGTCGTGAACATCGTGAAAGGGCGCACCATGCTCGACGTACGCGGTCTGAAGAAGGTCTACGAGGGTGCGGGCCGCCAGGTCGAGGCGGTACGGGACCTCACCTTCACCGTCGAGGCGGGCGAACTCGTGTGTCTCGTCGGCCCGTCGGGGTGCGGCAAGACCACCCTGCTGAAGTGCGTGGGCGGACTGCTCACGCCGACGGCGGGTGAGGTGCACCTGTCGGGCAAACGCGTGACCGGGCCGCCGCCCGGAATGGCGTTCGTCTTCCAGGAGTACGGGCGCAGCCTGTTCCCGTGGATGCGGGTCGGGGAGAACGTCGAACTGCCGCTGAAGCAGAAGGACTTGAGCAAGAAGTGGCGCAAGGAGCTGGTCGCCGACGCGCTGGAGTCGGTCGGCCTCGCGGACGCCGCCGGAGCGTACCCCTGGCAGCTGTCCGGCGGTATGCAGCAGCGCGTCGCCATCGCCCGCGCGCTGGCGTACGAGCCCGAAGTACTGCTGATGGACGAGCCGTTCGCGGCCGTCGACGCCCAGACCCGCGCGGATCTGGAGGACCTGGTGCGCGGGCTGTGGCGGGAGCGCGGGATCACGCTCCTGTTCGTCACCCACGACATCGACGAGGCCGTCTACCTGGGCGAGCGGGTGGTCGTCCTGTCCGCCTCCCCCACCGTCGTGCAGGAGCAGCTGAAGGTCGATCTGCCCGACGAGCGGGATCAGTTGCACACCCGGGTCGACCCGCGCTTCGCCGAGCTGCGCACCCATGTCTACGAGCAGATCCAGGCGGCGAAGCGCGGGAAGGCGGACCGCGTGTGAGGGTCAGGCGGTGACGATGTCCTGCTTGAGCGGCAGCAGGGTGCCGGCGATCGTGCCGATGGTCTCCTCGTCCACGCCCGCCTCGGTGAGCGCGCCGGCCAGGTGGGTGACCACCCGGCCGAAGGCGTCGTCGGTGATGGCGAGGTGCTCGTGGGCCTTGCGCATGGAGCGGCCGGAGTAGGGTCGGGTGGCTCCCAGGGCCTGGCCGATGAAGCGCCGCTGGTGCTGCTTGAGCCGGTCCAGGTCCACACCGTCGAAGTAGGGCCGCAGTTCCGGGTCGCCCAGCACCCGGTCGTAGAAGAGGTCGACGACGGCCCCGACGGCCTCCTCACCTCCGAGCTGTTCGAAGAGGGTCGGAGCGGTCGCCGGGGCCGGGGTGCCGGAAGTGGTGTCGGTCATGGCGTCAGCGTCCTCGCGCCTTCTTGCCGGAGCGTGAGGGGCCGGTTACCGGGCCGTCAGAACGCCCTCCCTCGCGGGCGGGGGTCGCCGAGAAGTCTTCGCAACCCGGTGCTGACGTGCCGGACGGACGCCGGAAACACCGTGTCAGTCGGTCAGGTAGGCCTCCACCTCGCTGAACTGGCCCGCGGGCCACCCGGTGTTGGCGCTGACGGTCAGGCGCAGGTAGCGCAGGTTCGTGCCGGTGGGCAGGGCGACCGTGGCGGTGTTGCCGGTCGCCGGGTCGAAGCGGTAGTCCTTAGCGGCCAGGGCGGTGCTGTACGTGGAGCCGTCGGTGCTGCCCAGCACGGTGATGGTCTGCGTGCGCGCGCCCCACGCGGCCGACGGCGGCAGCTTCAGCACCAGCCGGCGCACCGCGTACGACGAGCCGAGGTCGACCGTCCAGGACTGCGGGAAGGCGTTGTTGGTGGACTCCCAGTAGCTGCTCGCGTCGCCGTCGACCGCCTTGCCCGGGGTGTAGACGTCCTGCGAGCCGGTGGCGGTGGCGGGACGGCCCTTGGCGAGGTTGCGGTTCGGGTCGGGGTCGGGGTTGCCCTGGCCGGGCTGGGGCCAGGTCGAGCAGTCCGACCAGGTGCTGCTCCAGCCGGAGTTGCCGCCGCCGTCGGTGAGGGCGAAGCTGCCGGAGTTCGCCGGGTAGGGGCAGTTGTAGACCCCGGCGGCGCCGACGCCGGTGGCCGTGACGTTGCGGAAGGTGGCGGCGCCCTGCGCCTCGGCCTGGACGACGACCGTGCCGGTGTTCTTCACGCTCGCGCCGTCGACGGTGACGTTCCGGACGGGGTAGCCCTGTCCTCCGCCCGAGACGAACTCGAAGGCGCTGTACGGGCTGTCGGTGATCGTGGTGTTGGTGATGTTGACGGTGGCGTTGATCGCGCTGTCGTAGGAGTCGACGCGCAGCGCGCCCATGGGGTGGTTCCAGTTGGGGTTCATCGCGCCGGTGCGCACGAGGGTGTTGCCGTCGACGGTGATGGTGCCGGCGAGCGGGTAGAACGGGTCGAGGAACTTCTGGTTGGAGATCGCGATGCCGCTGCCGAGGGCGTTGGTGTCCGAGACCAGGTTGTTCTTCACCGCGATGTCCGTGCCGCCGTAGATTGCGATGCCGTTGGCGAGGTTGGGCTGGGAGATGGTGTTGTTCTCGAAGCTGGAGCCGGTGTCGGGCGCGTAGAGCGACCACATGGCGAGCGCGTCGTCGCCCTGGTTGCGCAGGAAGTTGTTGCGGACCCGGACCCCGCGCGCGGTGCCGTTGAGGTTGAGGCCGTCGGCGGTGGTGTCGAGGATGCGGTTGTTCTCGACGACCAGGTTGTCGTTGTTCCCCATCAGCCACAGGCCGACCTTCATGTGCTGGATCCACATGCCGGAGACCGAACTGTTGGGACCGAGCGAGCCGTTGACGAAGTTGTCCGGGTTGGAGTCGACGCGTTCGGTGACCTCGCCGAGGACCGCGAAGTCCTTGATGTGGACGGCGCCCGAGGAGCTGGACTGGTCGATGAAGCGGGAGGTGTGCACGACCGAGTACCAGCTGCCGGCGCCCTGGAGGGTGACGTTCTGGACGCCGCTCAGGGAGGACGTGAGCTTGTAGTCGCCCGGCGGGATCCAGACCACGCCGCCCTGGGCGGCGGCGATCGCGTCCCGGAAGGCCTGCGTGGAGTCGCCGTTGCCGCTGGGGTCGGCGCCCTTGGAGGTGACCGAGACCGAGCCCGCCGGCTGGGAGGCGGCGGCCGCGACCTGCTCGAAGTCGGCGACGTCGACGGTGACCTGGGTTCCGGTGGAGACGAAAGCGACCTTGTCGCCCGCCTGGAGGTTCTGGCCGAGCAGCAGCCGGGCGTTGTCGAAGAAGTGGTGGGTCTTGGCGCCCGGGATCCAGCCGGTGTCGATGTAGGAGTACTTGGAGGTGACGGGGAGGGTCTTGGCGATCTTCGTCCCGTTGACGTAGACGTCCAGGGAGCCGGACTGGCCGTCGGGGACGCTGTAGGCGACGTTCACGGCGTTCGCCGCGCGCGGCACCGTGAACTCGACGCGCTGGCCGGAGGTGAGGCGTACCGCCCGGCGTCCGGACGCCTCGGAGGCGAGGGTGCCCTGGGTGTAGTCGGGGCCGATCGTCGTGCCGGTGGTGGTCGCCGACTCGGCCTCGACGGAGGTGAAGGGCAGGGTGGCGCCGGAGGCCGCGTGGGCTGCGGGGGTGACGGCGGTGAGCAGACCGGCAGAGAGGGCGACGACCAGCGCTGCTGGCATGCCCCTGACAGTTCTGTGCATGGGCTGATCCCTTCGGGTGGGGGTGGACGCGGCCCTAGGACCTGAGCCAGGCCGCGGTGTCCTTGGGGAGGCGGCCGTCGTCGTCCAACGGGCCGCTGGCGAGCAGGAGTCGGGTGGCGGCCGGCAGTTCGGCCGGGGTGTCGGCGAGGTTCACCACGCAGGTCGCGCCCTTGCCGCGGGTGAAGGCGAGGACGCCGTCGGGCGCGGGCAGCCAGGTCAGCGGGCCGTCGCCGAAGAGGGGGCGCAGGCCGATCGCGGTGCGGTAGAGGCTGAGCATGGAGGCGGGGTCGGCGGCCTGGCGGTCGGCGGCGTACGCGGGCCAGTCGGCGGGCTGGGGCAGCCAGGGCTCGCCGCCGAAGCCGGCGTGGGGCGCCCCGGCCGCCCACGGCAGCGGCACCCGGCAGCCGTCGCGTCCCGGGTCGGTGCCGCCGGAGCGGAAGTGCATCGGGTCGTCGATGCGGTCGCGCGGGATGTCGGCCTCGGGCAGGCCCAGTTCCTCGCCCTGGTAGACGTAGACGGAGCCGGGCAGGGCGAGGGAGAGCAGGGCGGCGGCCCGGGCGCGGCGGGTGCCGAGGGCGAGGTCGGTCGGGGTGCCGAAGGCCTTGGTGGCGAAGTCGAAGCCGGTGTCGGCGCGGCCGTAGCGGGTGACCGTGCGGGTGACGTCGTGGTTGCACAGCACCCAGGTGGCGGGGGCGCCGACGGGCGCGTGCTCGGCGAGCGTCTCGTCGATGGCCGCGCGCAGGCGGTCGGCCTGCCAGGGGCAGGTCATGAAGGAGAAGTTGAAGGCGGTGTGCAGTTCGTCGGGGCGCAGGTAGCGGGCGAAGCGTTCGCTGTCGGGGAGCCAGACCTCGCCGACGAAGACGCCGCCGTACTCGTCGGCGATCGCCCGCCAGGAGCGGTAGATGTCGTGCAGGTCGTCGCGGTCGACGTAAGGGTGCGGGTCGCGGTCGGCCACGAAGTCGGGCAGGCCGGGGTCCTTGGCGAGGAGGGCGGCCGAGTCGATGCGGACGCCGGCCACGCCCCGCTCGAACCAGAAGCGCAGGATGTCCTCGTGCTCCTGGCGGACGGCGGGGTGGGCCCAGTTGAGGTCGGGCTGCTCGGGTGCGAAGAGGTGGAGGTACCAGGAGCCGTCGGCCAGCCGGGTCCAGGCGGGGCCGCCGAACTCGGACTGCCAGTTGTTGGGCGGCAGTTCGCCCTGCCGGCCGCGTCCGGGGCGGAAGTGGAACAGTTCGCGTTCGGGGCCGCCGGCGCGCGCGGCGCGGAACCAGGGGTGCTGGTCGGAGACGTGGTTGGGGACGATGTCGACGATGGTGCGGATGCCGAGTTCGCGGGCCTCGGCGATGAGTTTCTCGGCCTCGGCGAGGGTGCCGAAGGCCGGGTCGATGGCGCGGTAGTCGGCGACGTCGTAGCCGCCGTCCTTCATCGGCGAGAGGTACCAGGGCGTGAACCACAGGGCGTCGACGCCGAGTTCGGCGAGGTACGGCAGCCGGGAGCGGACGCCGGCGAGGTCGCCGGTGCCGTCGCCGTCGGCGTCGGCGAAGCTGCGGACGTAGACCTGGTAGATGACGGCGGAGCGCCACCACTCCTCGGGGGCATGGCGGGGCTGTCCCACGGTGCGTGCCTTTCTGTCGGAGGGAGGGCGTCAGCCCTTGGTGCTGCCCGCGCTGATCCCGGCGATGATGTGCCGCTGGAAGACCAGGAACAGCGCCACCATCGGGATGCTGGCGATCACCATCGCGGCGATGAGCACGGTGAGCTGGATGTTCTGCGACAACTGCACGAGTGCCACGCTGATGGGCTGTTTGTCGGTGTCGGAGAAGACCATCAGCGGCCACAGGAAGTCCTGCCACACGGCGACCAGGGCGAAGATCGACACCACCCCGAGGACCGGTCGTGACATGGGCAGCACGATCGACCACAGGGTGCGCAGCCTCCCGGCGCCGTCGATCTCGGCGGCCTCCAGCACATCGCGCGGGATCTGGTCGAAGAACCGCTTGAGCAGGTAGAGGTTGAAGGCGTTGGCGACGGCCGGCAGCCAGATGGCCAGGGGGTCGTTGAGCAGACCCAGGTCCGCCACGGTCAGGTACTTCGGTACGACGAGGGCCTGGGCCGGGACCATGAGCGTGGCGAGGATCCCGCCGAGGATCACCTTGCCGAAGACGGGCCGGAGCTTGGACAGGGCGTAGGCGGCGGCCGTGCAGAGCACCAGTTGGAAGAACCAGGCGCCGGCCGCCTGGACGACGGTGTTCCACAGGTGCTGCGGGAGCTGCATGAGGTCCCAGGCGTCGGTGTAGCCGTCGAGGTGCCAGTGGTGCGGGACGAGGGTGGGCGGGGTGCGGGCCACCTCGTCCGGGGACTTCATGGCGCCGGTCGCCATCCAGTAGACGGGGAAGAGGAAGGCGAGGGCGAACAGCAGGACGACGCCGGTGAAGACGCTCCAGTAGACGGCCTTGCCGCGCGGGCGGGCCAGGGTGGCCGGGGAGACGAGGGTCCGGGTGCTCACGCGTCCTCCTCACCGGAGCGGGTCAGGCGCAGGTAGCCGGCGGAGAAGACGCCCAGCAGCACCAGGAGCATGACGCTGAGCGCGCAGGCGCCGCCGAAGTCGTTGTAGAGGAAGGCGTACTTGTAGATCAGGTAGAGGACGGTGACCGTGGCGTTCTCGGGGCCGCCGCCGGTGATCACGAACGGTTCGGTGAACACCTGCATGGTGGCGATGATCTGAAGGAGCATCAGCATCAGGATGACGAACCGCGTCTGCGGGATCGTCACGTGCCGGACGCGCTGGAGCAGGCCCGCGCCGTCGAGTTCGGCGGCCTCGTACAGTTCGCCGGGGATGGACTGCAGGGCGGCCAGGTAGATCAGGACGGTGCCGCCCATGTTGGCCCAGGTGGCGACGATGACCAGGGAGACCAGGGCGGTGTCGGCGCCGTTGGACCAGTTCGAGGTGGGCAGGTGCAGGAAGCGCAGCGCCTCGTTGGCGAGGCCGGCTCCGGGGTCGTAGAACCACTTCCACAGCAGGGCGCTGACCACCGGCGGGATCATCACCGGCAGGTAGACGACCACCCGGAAGAACGCCTTGGCGTGCCTCAACTCGTTGAGGACCAGGGCCAGTACGAAGGGGACCGCGAAACCGAGGAGCAGCGCGAGCAGGGTGAAGGTGAGCGTGTTGCGCCAGGCGGCGGTGAACTCGGGGTCGTGCCAGACGCGGGTGAAGTTGGCGGTGCCGACCCATTCGGGCGAGGAGCCCGGCGTGTACTTCTGGAAGGCGATCACGACGGCGCGGATCGCCGGGTACCAGGAGAACAGGGCGAAGCAGACGAGGCCGCCGACGAGGAAGGCGTAGGCGCGGGCCTGGTCGGCGAGGCGGCGCCGCCTCCGGTCCCCTGCCGGGGGCGGCGCCGGGACCGGGAAGAGGGCGGCCGTGTCGGCCGGCCGCCGCTCGGCCGTCTTGGTCATGGTGGTCAACTCCGCGCCAGGATGCCGTCGATCTTGCCGGAGGCGTCCTTGAGGAGCTGGTCGATGTCGGCGTCCTTCTTGGTGAGGACGGCGGAGACGGCGCCGTCGAGGACGGAGTAGATCTGCTGGGCGTCCGGCGGCTCGATCTTCATCTCCAGCCGCTGGTTGCCGTCGAGGAACGCCTGGTAGTTCTCCACCGGCACGTTGGCGTTGGCCTTCTTGACCTGCTGGTCCTTGGCGTCGGCGGCGCCGGTGAACAGGCGCGGCTCGGGCAGGCCGACGGGCGCGTTCGCCTTCTTGGCCCGGGCGTAGTCGCCGAGGAAGCCCTGGCCGGGGGTGAGGAACATGTGGTCGAGCCACTTCAGGCCGGCGCGGATCTGGGCGGGCGTGTCGTGCTTGTTGAACATGTAGCCGTCGCCGCCGATGAGGGTGCCCTTGCCGCCGGGCATCGGGGCGAGGGCGAGGTCCTTGTAGTTGCCGCCCTTCTCCTTGACCAGGATCGGGATGTTGTCCGGCGCGGAGAGGTACATGCCGAGCTTGCCCGAACCCATCATCTGCTGTACGTCGTTGATGACGAGGAGCTGCTTGCTGCCCATCGAGTTGTCGCTCCAGCGCATGTCGTGCAGGTTCTGCAGGACGGCGTGGCCCTCGGGGGTGTCGATGGTGGCCTTCTTGCCGTCAGGGCTGACGACGTCACCGCCCTGGGAGTACAGCTCGGCGGTGAAGTGCCAGCCGCCCTGGTTCTGGGCGCTGTAGTCGGCGTAGCCGACGGTGCCGTTGCCGAGGGCCGCGATCTTCTTGGCGTCGGCGCGCACCTCCTCCCAGGTGGCCGGTGGCTTGTCGGGGTCGAGGCCGGCCTTCTCGAAGAGCTTGCGGTTGTAGATCAGGCCCATCGAGTAGCCGGTGCGCGGGATGCCGTAGATCTTGCCGTCGACGGTGTAGATGTCCCGCAGCTGCTTCTGCAGGGTGCCGTAGCTCTTCAACTCCTTGACGTACGGCGTGAGATCGGCGGCCTGACGGACGTCGACGACGTGCTTGGCGTCGGTGAAGTACGTGTAGAAGACGTCCTCCATCTGGCCGCCGGCGAGCTTCGCGTCGAAGGTCTTGGGGTCCTGGCAGGGGAAGGCGTCGTGGGCGACGACGTCGATGTCCGGGTGCTGCTTCTCGAAGGAGGCGACGTCCTCCTCGAAGAACTTCCGGTCGACCTTGGCGCTCTTGGGCGGCTCGCAGTTGACCGTGATGCGTGTCTTGCCGCTCGCGGAGTCGTCGCCGTTCGAGCCGCAGGCCGAGGCGGCCAGGGCGAGGGAACAGACGCTGAGCGCGGCGAACGTACGGCGGAACCCGGTGCGTGTCATCGGTGGACCCCTCGTGGCAGGAGCGGTGGGCGCCGCACACTCAAGCACCGCCGACAACTCTTCGCAAGATGTCGCGCGTAATCTGTAATTATTCGACAGAGGAGTGGATCTCAGTGACGAGGGGCCTGGGCGGTGGAGCCGCGGACCACCAGCTCGGGCTCGAACAGCAGCTCGTCGGGGGCCACGGAGGTGCCGCTGATCTGCGCGTTCAGCAGCTCGACGGCGGCCCGGCCCATGGCCTCGATGGGCTGGCGGACGGTGGTCAGCGGGGGTTCGGTGCAGTTCATGAAGGCGGAGTCGTCGTAGCCGACGACCGAGACCTCGGCGGGGATGTCGAGGCCCTTGCGGCGGGCGGCCCGGATCGCGCCCAGGGCGAGCGGGTCGCTGGCGCAGATGACGCCCGTGACGCCCCGGTCGATGAGCCGGGAGGCCGCCGCGTGGCCGCCCTCGATGGAGAACATGGCCCGGGCGACGTGCTCGTCGGGCAGGTCACCCAGGGCGCGCGCGGCGGCCAGTTTGCGCGCCGACGGCATGTGGTCCTGCGGCCCCAGCACCAGGCCGATGCGCTCGTGCCCGAGCGAGGCCAGGTGCCGCCAGGCCTGCTCCACGGCCACCGCGTCGTCGCAGGAGACGCCCGGAAAACCGAGGTCGTCGATGGAGGCGTTGACCAGCACGACCGGGATGTTGCGCTCGGCGAGCCGCCGGTAGTGCTCGTGCGGGGCGTCGGCCTGGGCGTACAGGCCGCCGGCGAAGACCACGCCGGAGACCTGCTGTTGCAGGAGCAGGTCCACGTAGTCGGCCTCCGAGACGCCGCCCTTGGTCTGCGTGCACAGCACGGGGGTGAGGCCGAGCTGGGCCAGGGCGCCGCCGATGACCTCGGCGAACGCCGGGAAGATCGGGTTCTGCAGCTCGGGCAGGACCAGGCCCACCAGCCGGGCGCGTTCGCCGCGCAGCTGGGTGGGCCGCTCGTAGCCGAGCACGTCCAGGGCGCTCAGCACCGCCTGCCGGGTGGCCTCGGAGACCCCGGGCTTGCCGTTGAGCACCCGGCTGACCGTGGCCTCGCTGACCCCGACCTTCTTCGCCACCTCGGCAAGTCGTCGCGTCATGCGCGCAAGAATAGCGCAAGAAACGCAAGCGGCTTGCGTATACGTGACAGCCGTTGCCGGACGCTACACGCGGCTTCCCGTCGCCGTGTCCGCCGACAGACGCTGGGCGACGTAGATGGGGATCACGGACAGCAGCACCAGGACGGCCGCCACGACGTTCACCACCGGCGCCTGCTGCGGGCGGGTCATGTTGTCGAAGATCCAGATCGGGAGGGTCTCGACACCGGGCCCGGCGGTGAACGTCGTCACCACGATCTCGTCGAAGGACAGGGCGAAGGCGAGCAGTCCCCCGGCCAGCAGCGCCGAGCGCACCAGCGGGAAGGTGACGTCGGCGAAGGCGCGGAAGGTGTCGGCGCCCAGGTCCATCGCCGCCTCCTCGTAGGAGCCGGCGGTGCGCCGCAGCCGCGCGACCACGTTGTTGAAGACGACGACGATGCAGAAGGTGGCGTGTCCGACGACCACGGTGAACAGGCCGAGTCCCACGCCGAGGGGTGCGAGGACCGTGCCGAACGCCGAGTTGAGCGCGATGCCCGTGACGATGCCGGGCAGCGCGATCGGCAGCACCACCACGAAGGACAGGGCGTCGCGGCCGAAGAAGCGGTGCCGGGCGACGGCGAAGGCGATCAGCGTGCCGAGGACCAGGGCGATCGCCGTGGCGCCCAGCCCCGCCTTCACCGAGGTCCACAGGGCGCTGCGGGCACCGGAGTCGTCCCAGGCGACGGACCACCAGTGCAGGGTGAGCCCGGGCGGCGGCCAGCTCGCGCTGCGGTCGGGGTTGAGGGAGTTGACGAGGACCAGCAGCAACGGCACGTAGATCACGGCGAAGCCGAGCCCGGCGGCGACGCGCAGGGCGACGCGGGCGGAGCGGGAGAGTTGCACGGCGGGCTCCTAGAGGCTGCTCAGGGCGCCCGTGCGGCGCATCGCCAGCAGGTACAGCACGATGACGACGACCGGGACCGTGCCGAGGGCGGCGGCCATGGGCAGGTTGAGTTCGATGTTGGAGTAGACGAGGTTGCCGATCAGCTGCGTCTTGCCGCCCACGATCTGCACCGTGATGTAGTCGCCGAGGCTGAGCGAGAAGGTGAAGACCGACCCGGCGGCCACCGAGGGCAGCACCATCGGCAGCACGACCGAGCGGAAGGTCCGCCAGGACCGGGCGCCCAGGTCCGCCGAGGCGTCGAGCAGGCCGGCGGGGAGCTGCACGAGCGCGGTGTGGATCGGCAGGATCATGTACGGCAGCCAGAGGTACGTCAGCGTCAGCGTGGCCGCCGGCAGACCGAAGCCCGGGCCGCTCAGCCCCAGCGGCTTCAGCATCCAGTCGGCGAGGCCGCCCTGGGACAGGATCAGCCGCCAGGCGTACACCTTGACCAGGTAACTCGCCCACAGCGGGGTGAGGATGGCGACCACGAGCAGCGGGCGCCACCGGGGGTGGGCGATGCGGGCGGTGTAGAGGGCGAGCGGGAAGGCGATCACCACGCACAGGAGGGTGACCGCCAGGGCCACGCCGACGCTGCGCAGGATCACCTCCCGGTAGACCGGCGTGGTCAGCAGCTCGTGGAAGTTGTCGGCCGACCAGACCTTGACCACCTCGGAGGTGAAGGAGTCCGTCGTCCAGAACGCCGAGACGAACAGCACGCCGAGCGAGCCGAGATAGAGCACCGCCAGCCACAGCAGCGGCGCGGTCAGCAGCAGGGACAGCCTGAGGCGGGGGCGGCGGTGCAGCGCCCCCGCGGTCCGCGTCAGCACGCTCACGCTCAGCCCTTGATCTCGGTCCAGGCCTGCACCCACTTGGCGTACGGCACGCACTTGACGTCGGTGCGGCCGTCCAGGCACTGCTCGATGGGCGTGTTCCAGAAGGCGATGTTCTTCCAGTAGCCCTCGTCTGCGGCGTGGTAGGTCGTGCAGAAGTTCTTGTCGCTGGTCTCCTCGCACGCCTTGGAGTTGGCGGGGGCCTCGCCGAAGTACTCGGCGACCTGGGCGTTGACCTTCGGCGAGATGATCCAGTTCATCCAGCGGTAGGCGCAGTTGGGGTGCTTGGCCTTGGCGTAGAGCATCCAGGTGTCGGACCAGCCGGTCGACCCCTCCTTGGGCACGAAGGCCCTGACCTTGGCTCCCTCGTCGGCGGCGAGGTTGGCGATGACCTGCCAGGTGGTGCCGATCACGGAGTCGCCGCTCTTGAACGCGGAGATCTCCTTGAGGTAGTCGCTCCAGTACTCGCCGATGCTCGCGTTCTGCTTCTTCAGCAGGGCGACGGCCGCGTCGAACTGCTTCTGGTCGAGCGCGTAGGGGTCCTTGATCTTCAACTCGGGCCTGGTGGCCTTCAGATACAGCGCGGCGTCGGCGATGTAGATCGGCGAGTCGTACGCGGTGACGTGGCCCTTGTACCGGGCCGCGTCGTCGAAGACCGCGGACCAGGAGGTCGGGGCGGGGCTGACCTTCTGCGTGTTGTACATCAGCAGGTTGGCGCCGCGGCCGTGCGGGATGCCGTACATCCGGCCCTTGACGGAGTTCCAGGCGCCGTTCTTCAGGCCGCTGAAGACGTCCTGGTAGTTCGGTACGAGCTTGGTGTTGACGGGGGCCGCGTCGCCGGAGGCGATCAGGCGCAGGGAGGCGTCGCCGGAGGCGGAGACGGCGTCGTACTCGCCGGTCTTCATCAGCTTGACCATCTCGTCGGAGCTGGCGGCGACCTTGGAGTTGACCTTGCAGCCGGTCTGCTTCTCGAAGTCGGTGACCCAGTCGACCTTGGGGTCGTTGGAGCCGTTCTCGACGTAGCCGGCCCAGGCGACGAGGTTGACCTGGCCCTCGGAGGCGCCGAGCTTCGACTGGGCCTTGAGGTCCGGGGGGTTGAGGCCGGTGGAGGACGAACTGCCGGAGGAGCCGCAGGCGGTGGCGGCGAGCAGGACCGCGGCGGTGGCCAGCGCTCCCGCGGCGCGCGGGAGGAGGGGGGCTCTGAGGGCGGAGGTGAGGCGCACGACGTTCTCCATACGTTCGTCGGGATCAGTCGGGGACGTGGACGGTGTGGCGGCGCTGCCACTCCAGGCGCACCCGGGTGCCGCGGTAGGCGGCGACGTCCTCGGCGGAGGTTTCGAGGTTCTGCTGGAGCGCGGTGAGCCGGCCGCCGGCGTCCAGGTCGACCAGGAAGCGGGTGGTGTCGCCGAGGTAGACGACCTCGGCGACGGTGCCGACGGCGGTGGCGTGCCCGGGCGCCTCCACGCCGGCGGACTCCTTCAGCACGCGGATCTTCTCGGGGCGGATGCTGTACGTGCCCGGGGTGCCGACGACGCGCTGGGCGGCCTCGCCTTCGAGGAGGTTGGAGGTGCCGACGAAGGACGCGACGAAACCGGTGGCGGGGCGTTCGTAGATCTCGGCGGGGGTGCCGACCTGTTCGATGCGGCCCTGGTGGAAGACGGCGATGCGGTCGCTCATCGTCAGGGCCTCCTCCTGGTCGTGGGTGACGAAGACGAAGGTGATGCCCACCTCCCGTTGCAGGGCCTTGAGTTCGACCTGCATCTGCTCGCGCAGTTTGAGGTCGAGGGCGCCGAGGGGTTCGTCGAGCAGGAGCACGCCGGGGCGGCCGACGAGGGCGCGGGCGAGGGCGACGCGCTGGCGCTGGCCGCCGGAGAGCTGGGCCGGGCGGCGCCGGCCGAAGCCGTCGAGGCGGACCTCGTCGAGGGCCTTGCGGGCGCGCACCAGCCGCTCGGCCCTGGGCACCTTGCGGATCTTGAGGGGGTAGGCGACGTTCTGCTCGACGGTCATGTGCGGGAAGAGGGCGTAGTCCTGGAAGACGGTGTGCACGTCCCGCTCGAAGGGCGCGAGGCGGGTGACGTCCCGGCCCGCGAGCTCGATCCGGCCGGCGGTGGGCGTCTCGAACCCGGCGATCATGCGCAGGACCGTGGTCTTGCCCGATCCGGAGGGGCCGAGCATCGAGAAGAACTCCCCGTCCCGGATCTCCAGGTCGACCCCGGCCACCGCGGTCGTCTCCCCGAACGACTTGCGCAGATCCCGCAGCCGGATCGCAATCCCCTCCATGGGCGGGAACCTTTCTGGCGTCCTCGTACGTTGTACGGAAACATATGAAGTCATAGTTCAAAGCTCAAGGCCCCCTTAGGGTAAAGCTTGAGTCAACGCACAAGGTGGTGGCCGTGAAGCAATCGACTGAGGGCGGCGCGCGCAGAGCCGTCTTCGCGCCGGTCGAGGGCCGGGCGCGCGTCGAGGCCGTGGTCCGGCGGCTCGGTGACGCCATCGAGCTCGGCCTGCTCGCCGACGGTGAGCAACTGCCCGGCGAGAGCGAGCTGGCCGGGCAGCTCGGCGTGTCCACGGTGACCCTGCGGGAGGCGCTGATGGCGCTGCGCCAGCAGGGGCTGGTCACCACCCGCCGGGGCCGCGGCGGCGGCTCCTTCGTCTCCCTGCCCGAACTCCCCGGCGACGAGCGCCTCAGGGTCCGGCTGCGCGGCTGGAGCACCGAGGAACTGCGCGACCTCGGCGACCACTGGGCCGCCCTGTCGGGTACGGCGGCCCGGCTCGCCGCGGAGCGCACCGAGCCCGACGACCTCGGACAACTACGGCGTACGGCAGAGGAGTTGGCGCTGGCCGAGGACGCGGCGGCGCGCAGTCGCGTGTACGGCCGCTTCCACGTGGAGCTGGCCGCCGCCGCGCAGTCGGCCCGGCTGACCCGGGAGCAGGTGGCCCTGCAGACCGAGGTGGGGGCGCTGCTGTGCCTTGTGCTCGGGGACGACGAATATCGTGAAGAGGTCTCCGAGCGACTCCGAAACGTAATCTCCGCGGTGCAAGATGGCTCCCACGAATCGGCCAGGGAGCTGGCCGAGCGGTGCGTACGGCAGTCCACGGCGCGGCTGATCGCCCTGCGGCTGTCCCTGTAGGCGCACCGCGTCCGGTCCCGTCCGCTGGAGGGCGCGATGAGCAGCAGCCCCGGCCTCGTGGCCACGGCGGCCACGACGCTCGACGCGTGTGCCGAGGAGCAGGTGGCGGCGCGGGTCGGCGGCGCGCTGGAGGCGGTGTTCGACGCCGTCGCCGAGACCCGCGCCGACACGACGGCGCTGCTGGCCCGGGTGGCCGCGCAGGGCCGCCGCCCCGCCACCGCCGACCTCGCGGCGCTGCGCCCCGGCCTCCATCTGCGCCTGGCGCGGCAGGAGTTGGTCTCCGGCGTCGGCTTCGTGGCCGCGCCCGGACTGCTGGGCGACGTACCGGCCTGGCTGGAGTGGTGGCAGACGAGCGCCGAGGGCGACGTACGACCGCTGCTGCTGGACCTGGACCCGGCGCAGTCGGCGTACTCGGACTACACGCACTGGGACTGGTTCGCGCTGCCCCGCGACACCGGCCACCGGGCCGTGGCGGGACCCTACGTCGACTACCTCTGCTCCGACGAGTACAGCCTCACGCTGTCCGCGCCGGTCGAGGTGGCGGGCCGGTTCGCGGGAGTGGCCGCGGCCGACGTCTACCTGCGGCACTTCGAGGCGGCCGTCCTGCCGCTGCTGCGGCGGCTGCCGGGGGCGGCGTACCTGGTCAACGCGCGTGGGCGGGTGGCGGCCTCCGCGGACCCGGCGCACCTCGCCGGGTCGCTCACCAAGGGGCCGGACTTCGCCGCCGTACTGGAGCGGGGGCAGCCGGCCCGCTTCGGGGGGCTGCGCCTGGTGCCGTGCGGGGGCGTGCCGCTCGTCCTGGTGGTCGCGGCGGGCTGACGTCGGGGCGTGCTGACGTCGGAGCGTGTTGACGTCGGAGCGTGTTGACGTCGGAGCGTGCTGACAAGGCGCCGTCGGCGACCTGAACGCCGACGGTGCCCGGTCAGACCTCTGGGGACGGCACCACCCTCAGGTGGGCGGCGGCCGGACGGGGCGCGCGGGTGCGGGGCCGCTCGCGGCGCGTCGCGCGCAGCACCAGCGTCAGCCGCGTGCAGCCGATCTCGCGCAGCGTGCGCGGCGTCTCCTCCACGACCCGGCAGTCGGTGGCGCCCCAGCGCGGATCGGGGTGGAACAGGGGCCGTACGGCGCCGTCGTGCTCGACGGCCTGTTCGCCGACCGCGCGCATCCAGTGCGGCAGGCCCTGCCGGTAGGCGGCCTCCATGAGGGGGTCCTGGGCGATCTCGCGGCGGATGGCCTGCAGTCCGTGGTCGTGGCCGTGGCGCTCGACGGCGGCGGAGAAGTGCGCCAGCATCGGCAGGCACCAGCTGGACTCGTGCTCGCCGAGGACCGTGGCCGCGTCCGGGTGGAAGAGGACGAAGCGGAGGAAGTTGTCGCCCGGCATGGCCGTCGGGTGGGGGCCCACCTCGCGGAAAAGTGACGCGAAAGCGCTGTTGCTGAGAAGTACGTCCCAGCGGTGGTCCACGACGAGCGACGGGAAGGGCACCGCGTCCATGAGGGCGGCGTAGTCCTGCAGATAGGCCTGGGCCTCGGGACTGACGGGGACGGGCTGCGGCACCGACCGCTGCCCACCTGCCTGATATGCCATCGGGAGGTCACCCCTCTTGCCTCTGCGGCCTTCACGCGGCGCCCTTGATCCTGCGGCCCCGACTCGAGCGGTGTCAACTATCGTGGCATTTCGTGCCTGTTGACGGCTGAAATAGGCCACAGTTGTGGCGAGACCTGGATGTGAGTTCGAACCAGCGGGTACTCTCCGTCAGGTTCACGGCAACCGCTTGTGAGAAGCCTGTGAGAAACGTAGGAGATCTGTCGGTGACGGATGGCTTCGAGAGTCCGGGCACCACGACGACCGCTGCGCTGCCGTCCGTCGTCGCTCGCGTCGCCGCGCTCGCCGACCGGCTCGGCGTGCCCCACACGCAGGTCTTCGACACCGGCCGCCTGTCCGTCGCCTCCGGCGTGCCCGAACCCGTGGTCAAGGCGCTGCTCGGCGGGCGCCCGGCGGGCGAACCCGATGTGCAGGCGCGGTTCCTGCAGCGGCTGGACCTGCTGCGCCGCACCCGGCTGAAGCCCAACGGCCGCCGGTACACGCAGCAGGAGATCGCCGACGGCGCGGGCATGTCCCGGCAGCAGGCCGGCGCGCTCATCAACGGCGACCGGCGGCCCACGATGGAGCACTGCGACGCCCTCCAGCGCTTCTTCCGCGTGCACGCCGGGTTCCTCACCGCCGAGGATCCGGAGGCTCTCGCGGGGGCCCTGCAGAGCACCGAACAGGAACTGCTGCAGAAGCTCGCCGAGCGGGAGGCGGCGGCCGCCGAGGACCCGCTGGAGCGGCTGCTGCAGGACCACGGGGTGCGCGGGATCGCCTGGCGGGCCGCACAGCTGCCCACCGACCAGCACCGGGACAAGGTCGCGGAGTGGCTGGACATGCTCCTGGAGAGCGTGAAGCGGCCCGAGTCGTGAGCCTGGGGAGAACTGTGGGCATCGGTAGGGAAATGCGCCGCCTGTGCGGCGAGTTGGTCGGGGAGCTGACGCTTGCCGCACCGGCGCGGCCGGTGGAGCTGTACGGCGCGCTGTGCGACGGCATGAGCAGACGCCGTGGCCGTCCCGTCCACTTCCGTACGGCCGCCTTCCCGACCGGCACGGCGAGCGGGCTGTGGCTCGACATGACCGACCAGGACCTGGTCGTGATCGAGGAACGCACCGCGCCCGACCACCAGTTGGTGATCCTCGGCCACGAGCTGTGGCACATGCAGGCCGGGCACCGCGGCCATCACGTCGAGGGCGCGGAGGTGGCGGCCCGGCTGCTGGGCGCCGAGTCCGACGAGGCCGGCGAGGCCGCCCTGCGCGCCGCCGTACGCACGGTCGCCGCGCGCAGCCGCTTCGACCTGGCCGACGAGAAGGAGGCCGAGACGTTCGGCCTCCTCCTGGCCAGCAAGTGCCGCACCTGGCTGACGGGTTCCTCCCCGCGCGGCCCGGTACAACGCGACCACCTGGCCGGCCGCATCGGCGCCTCCCTGGGCTACCTGGGCTCGGACCGAGGCCCATTGGGCCGCTGAGGCGGATACGGGAACGCAACACGAAGCACACCGGACCACTGACGCGGGCGCGGGCGGCGCCACGCGTAGGGGCGCATCCCCCACGAGGACCCGCCGGCGCGGGCTCAGGACACGGGCGCACCGCGGGTGCGGCCCCCCGACGAACCGCCGGCACGGGCTCAGACCGCGAAACCGAGGTTGACGCAGGACGCAGGCCCGCGGCCAGTCGATGGACCCAACCCAGGCCGCGACACAAGCCCTGACGCAGGACGCAAACCCGCCACCAGACGCCGGCCCGAGCCCGGAACGCAATACGGGCCCTGACGCGGGACACAGCCCCCGACGAACCGCCGGCGCGAGCTCAGACCGCGAAACCGGCGTGGACGCAGGACGCAGGCCCGCGGCCAGTCGATGGACCCAGCCCAGGGCGCGACACAGGCGCTGACGCAGGACGCAAGCCCGCCACCAGACGCCGGCCCGAGCCCGGGGCCCTGACGCGGGATGCAGGCCCCCGGCGAACCGCCGGCGTGGGCTCAGGCATAGTGCCGGTGTTCAGGTGGCGCTGCGTTCGCTGGCCTCTCTGAAGGTTCGTTCCCGGGCGCGGCCGTGGGTCGTGGTCGGGCGGCCCTCGACCAGGAGGTCGCGCCAGCGCTCCCGGCTCCAGTCCGCGGGGGCGGTCGTGGCCGTGAAGTCCTCGATCAGGGAGACGAAACGGGCCGGGTCGGTGTGGAAGGGGAAGTGGCCCGCGCCCTCGAAGATCTCCAGCCGGCTGCCGGGCATCGCCTCGTGCGCACCGTACGCGTGCCGCACCGGCACCACGCTGTCCCGGTCGCCCCACAGCAGCATGGTCGGCATGCCCTCGGTCAGATAGCACCGGTCCAGCATGGTGACGACCTGTCCGCGCCAGTCGACCACGGCCCGCAGCGTGCGGATGAAGGCGTTGCGGGAGGTCTCGTCCGGCAACGCGTCGACCAGGGTGAGCAGTTCGGGCGCGTCCTGGCCCAGGTCGGTGTCCAGCAGCCGCATCAGCCGCGCCGCCAGCCCCACCTGCAACCGCATCCCCGGCAGTCGCAGCGCCGACAGCAGCAGATGGGCCCCGGGCAGCGAGACCAGCCGCAGCACGGGGTTGACCTCGCGGCCCACCCCGCCGGCGCTGACCAGGACCAGCCGCTCGGTGCGCTCGGGGAACTGGTAGGCGAACTGCATCGCCACGCCCCCGCCCAGCGAGTGCCCGACCAGGGTCGCCGACTCGATGCCGAGCGTGGTCAGCAGATCCCGCAGGCCGTTGGCGTACGCGGCCACCGAGTAGTCCGCGCGGGGCTTGTCGGAGGGGCCGTGGCCGAGCAGGTCGGGGGCGATGACGGTGTGCGTGCGGGCGAGGTCGGGGATCAGCTCGGCCCAGGTGGCCGAGGAGTCGCCGATGCCGTGGACGAGCACCAGCGCCGGACCCTCGCCGGCCATCCGGAAGGCCCGCCGGTAGCCGTGCACGAGACGGTGACGGACCCGCAGTTCCGCGTCGCCCACCGGCCGCAGCCGAACCGTCCGCGACGGGCGCGGTCGTGGGGCGTCGGCCATGTCACCTCCCCGGTCCGTGGCCGCGAGGACAGCGGCCGCGATGCCTTCCCTCCAGCGTAGAACTCCTTTCCCACCTGCGGTTTCGAGAAGGTTTCGGCGCCGCTACACGGACGCGCCGCACCGCGTCCGAGGCCGATTGTCAGTGGCGGGCGGCAAGCTGGAGTCGCACACCCGCGTGCGCGCGGGAGACCGATGACGCCGACCCGGGAGAGCCGACGATGCCCACAGCCGTACTGACCGACCGCGAGCGCACCGCCGTCCAGGCCTACCTGCGCCTGCTGCACACCGTGCGAGCCGCCTTCGACGGTCCGCCCGGTTCCGGCCGACCACCCGTCGTACCGCCCGCCGTGCTCGCCGAGGCGGAACAGGCGCTGGCGGACGCGGGACTGACGGGCAACGAGGAGGCGTTCTTCCGGCTGCTGCAGAACTGGTGCCCGCAGCCGTGACGCCGGACACCGCTCAGGCGGTGTGCGGCACGGTGACCGCGGTCGCCACCAGCCCCCGCCGGACGGTCCAGCGGCCGTCGAAGTGCCCGATCCGCCGGCCGCCGACCACCGGGCCGGGGACGAGGAGTTCGGCGCGGAAACCGCCCTGCGGCCGGCTGCCGGGATCGCCGAAGACGTCGATGTCGGCCTCGCTGAAGTCGAGCCACTGCCCGGTGAGGGGGAACCACGCCTTGTAGACGGACTCCTTGGCGCTGAACAGCAGCCGGTCCCAGTGCACCGACGGCCGCTCGGCGGCGAGCCGGCGCAGCCGGGCCGCCTCGGCGGGCAGCGCCACGGCGTCCAGCACGCCCTCGGGCAGCGGCTGGTGGGGTTCGGCGTCGATCCCGAGGGAGGCCAGGTCGGTGGCGCGGACCAGGACGGCCGCGCAGTAGCCCTCGCAGTGGGTCATGCTGCCGGCCAGGCCGGGCGGCCAGCCGGGGGCGCCGCGTTCACCGGGCAGCAGCGGCTGCGGCGGGACACCGAGCTTCTCCATCGCGCGCCGGGCGCAGGAGCGCACCAGGGCGAACTCGCGGCGGCGCTTGGCGACGGCCTGCGCGACGACGGCCTCCTCCTCGGGATACAGCGGCGCGGGCTCGCTCCCGTCGTCGCCGTGCACCTCCACGGCGACGACCTCCTCCGGCAGCAGCTCCTCGATCACGCGGCTCCCTCCTGTGTCGGCAGGATGCGGCGCAGCCTCCCCGGCGGCTGCGACCGCTTGCTCCACTCGCGGGGGTAGCCGACGGACACCTCTTCGAAGCGGACGCCCTCGTGGAAGGTGGTCCGCGGGATGTGCAAGTGGCCGTAGACCATGGTCTGGACGCGGAAGCGGCGGTGCCAGTCGGCGGTCAGCGAGGTGCCGCACCACATGGCGAACTCCGGGTGCCACAGGATGTCGGTCGGGTGCCGGTCCAGCGGGTAGTGGTTGACGAGCACCGTGGGCAGGTCGCCGGGGAGCGCGGCGAGCCTGCGCTCGGTCTCGGCGACCCGGGCCCGGCACCAGGCCTCGCGGCTGGGGTAGGGGTCGGGGTGCAGCAGGTACTCGTCGTTGCACACGATCCCGGTGCCGTGCGCGTGGTCCAGGCCCTGGGCCTTGGTGACGCTGCCGGCGGGCAGCCACGAGTAGTCGTACAGCAGGAACAGCGGGGCGACGGCGACCGGGCCGCCGGGGCCCTGCCACACCGGGTAGTCGTCCTCCGGTGTGATGACGCCGAGTTCGCGGCACAGGGCGACCAGGTGCTCGTAGCGGGCCACGCCGCGTACGGTGACGGGGTCCCTGGGGTGGGTCCACAGCTCGTGGTTGCCTGGCGCCCAGATCACCTTGGCGAAGCGGCCGGCGAGGGTCTTCAGGGCCCAGCGGATGTCGGCGGTCAGCTCGCCGACGTCGCCGGCGACCAGCAGCCAGTCGTCGTCCGTGCCCGGGCGCATCGCCTCGACCAGGGCGCGGTTCTCGGCGTACCCGATGTGCAGGTCGCTGATGGCCAGCAGCTGTCCGGCACCACCGGCCGTCGATGTCACGTCCCGCCCCTCCGTCCACCTGCCCGCACGCACCCGCAGAGCACCACGAGAACACATTCGCGGCGCCCGTACAAGGCGGCTTGACACCGGCCGGAGCCGGCGTGCTCGTCCAATCCGTAACACGTACGTTGCACGCGCGGGCCCCGCGAAGCCGTATGATCGCCCCAACACCACCGCCACGAACTTCCCTTACTCAGGGGCGGTTTGGTGACCCTCCAAACACCCTGCCCGGGCACGGGCCGCTCCGCCCTGCCCGCACGACCATGAAAGGCGGCCTGCATGCTCTCTCGCGTACGCGTCTGGCTCAACCGCACGTACGCGGAGAACGTGTTCTTCATGGATCAGCTGCGCAGAAATCCGAGTGATCGCGCGGTCGAGATCCACGCCACGCACGGGGATCCCGACTCCCCCGTGCTGGCCGCCGCCGACACCGCCGACCTGGAGCCCGAGGGGCTGTCCCCGGCCGCGTACGTGGAGTACGCCCTCGACCAGTGCGCCCGGCGTGACATCGACGTGTTCGTGCCCCGGCTGCACCAGTCGGCGATCGTGGCCCACCGCGCGGAGTTCGAGGCCGTCGGCACGGCGCTGCTGGCGCCGCCGCCGGAGGCGGTGGCCGTGTTCGAGGACAAGGTGATCGCCTACGAGGCCGTGCAGGCGATCGGGGTGCCGGTGCCGCCGTGGTGGCGGGTGCGGTCGGCGGCCGAACTGGTCGCGGCCGTCGACGAGTTGGAGGCGGCCGGACACCGGGCGTGCTTCAAGCCGGCGTCGGGTGCGGGCGGGGTGGGCTTCCGCGTCGTCACGCGCGCCCCGTTCTCGATGATGCACCTCACCGGATTCCCCACGCCGTACGTGCCGCTCGATCTGGTGGTCGACGCGCTGGAGCGGGCCGAGGAGCCGGTGGACTGGCTGGTGATGCCGCGCCTCGAACAGCCGGAGGTGTCGGTGGACTGCCTCACCGGGCCCGACAACCGCGTCCGGCTGGCGGTGGGCCGCACCAAGAACGGCCGCCGGCGCGGGTTCACGCTGCACGAGCAGTGGCTGGAGCCGGCCCGGCGGATCGTGGAGGGCTTCGGGCTGCACTACCTCTCCAACGTCCAGTTCCGGATGTTCGGCGACCGCCCGGTGCTCATGGACGTCAACACCCGCCCGGCGGGCGGTCTGCACCAGCTCTCCCTGTGCGGCGTCAACGCCCCGTGGGCGGCGGTGCAGCTGGCGCTCGGCGAGGACCCAGGCGAGATGGTCCCGCCGTTCCTGGGCCAGGACTACACGGTGGTCTCGGGCCCGCGCCCGCTGCGCCCGGTCTCCCTGCCCCACCAGCGCGCGGAGGAGCCCGAGCCCCTGCTGCCCGCGGTGCCCGCCCAGACCGCCGAGCCGGTCGAGGCGACCCCCGCCGAGACGGGGACCCGGGCGATCGCGCCGGCCTGATCCGGCCCCTCGCCTCCCTACCGGTCTGGACCAATTGTGGTGCGACATCTTGACACCACGATTGGTCCATACCAACTTTGTTGCGCAGCCTCTGCACAGCCCTGCACTCCCGAACCCCCCCATTACTTCTGGGAGATCGCACATGCGCAACACACTCGGGCGTCACAGACGTCGGCTTCTCGCTCTGCTCGGCTCCGCCGCCCTCGCGCTCGCCGGAGCCATCGCCCTGCCCGGTACGGCCCAAGCGGCCAACATCCTGACCAACCCCGGCTTCGAGTCGGGCAGCCTCTCCCCCTGGACGTGTACCGGCAACCTCGGTTCGGTCGTCTCCTCCCCCGTGCACGGCGGCTCCAAGGCCCTGCAGGGCGCCGTGAGCGACAGCGACAACGCCCAGTGCACGCAGACCGTGTCCGTGCAGCCCAACACGACCTACAGCCTGACCGGTTGGGTGCGCGGCAGCTACGTGTACCTGGGCGTCAGCGGCGGCGCCTCGACGTGGACGACGTCCCCGTCGGCGTACAGCCAGCTGTCGGTGTCGTTCACGACCGGGGCGTCCCAGACCAGCGCGACCATCTACGTCCACGGCTGGTACGCCCAGGGCACCTACTACGCCGACGACATCAGCCTGGACGGCCCCGGCGGCGGTGGCGGCACCTCCGACACCCAGGCGCCGACCGCGCCGACGGGACTGACCTCCACCGGCAAGACCTCCTCCAGCGTGTCGCTGTCGTGGGGTGCCTCCTCGGACAACGTGGGCGTGACGGCGTACGACGTCTACAGCGGCTCGAACAACGTGCTGAGCGTGTCGGGCACCAGCGCCACGGTCAGCGGGCTGTCGCCCAGCACCGCGTACACCTTCACCGTCAAGGCGCGGGACGCGGCGGGGAACACCTCCGCGGCCTCCAACTCCGTGACGGTGACGACGAACGCGGGCAGCGGCGGCGGTACGTCGTTCAAGCAGGCGGCGCCTTACCTGTACGAGGGCTGGGGTGACCCGCCGAGCCCGAGCACGGTGATGAGCGCGACCGGCATCAAGTGGTTCACGATGGCCTTCGTGCTGGACTCCGGTGGCTGCACCCCGGCCTGGGACGGCAGCCGGCCGCTGACCGGGGGCGTCGACCAGAGCGCCATCAACCAGATCCGGTCGGCCGGCGGTGACATCGTGCCGTCGTTCGGCGGCTGGCAGGGCAGCAAGCTGGGCGCCAACTGCTCCTCCGCCAGTGCGCTGGCCGGCGCGCTGCAGAAGGTGATCGACGCCTACTCGCTCAAGGCGATCGACATGGACATCGAGAACACGGACGAGTTCGAGAACGAGGCCGTGCAGGCGAAGATCCTGACCGCGCTGAAGACGGTCAAGGCCAACAACCCCGGCCTGAAGACCATCGTCACCTTCGGCACCTCGACCACCGGTCCGACCTACTACGGCAACCGGCTCATCGAGCAGGCGCAGTCGCTCGGCGCGAACATCGACGTCTTCACGATCATGCCGTTCGACTTCGGCGGCGGCTCCGACATGTACGGCAACACCGTGAACGCCGCCGAAGGGCTCAAGGCCAAGCTGAAGTCGACCTTCGGGTGGGACGACGCCACCGCCTACTCCCACATCGGCATCTCCGGGATGAACGGCCTGTCCGACCAGCAGGAGAACACCACTCCGGCGATCTGGACCCAGATCAAGGACTGGGCCAACAGCCACCACATCGCGCGGCTCGCCTTCTGGGCGGTCAACCGCGACCGGCCGTGCGCGGGCGGCGGCGTGGTGAGCAACTGCTCCGGCATCAGCCAGAACAACTGGCAGTTCACCTCGATCACGGCCGGCTTCACCGGCTGAGGGTCACGACGAGGGGCGTGGGGGTGCCTGCACCGGGTACCCCCACGCCTTCGCGATCTCGGCGAGCCGCGGCGGGAGTCCGGCGGTGGGGTCGGCCTGCCGGGCGGCCTGGATACGGCCGGACTTGATCTCCTTGCTCCAGTCGCCGAGCTTCGGCTTGAAGGTGCCGTGGTCCTGCTTGCCGTAGTCGAGCATGGCGGGCTCCCACTCGACACCGAGGAAGTCGCACAGGGCGCGCGTGACCGCTTCCGGGTCCGCGGTCAGGTCCTCGTACGTGACCACGTGGGCCTGCGGCAGGCCGAGCCGGGCCTCTTCCAGCTTCTCGGTGTAGCGCGAGACCTCGGCGAGGATCGCCTCGTGGTCGGGGTCCTTGCGCCGGCTGGTGAGCGAGCTGATCACCGCGCCCGGGTGGCGCAGCAGCAGGATGTAGCGGGCGTCCGGCCAACATCGGTGCAGCCGCGGCCAGATGAGGGTGTTGGGCGGGGTCTTGTCGACGATGACGTCCTTGCCGCTGCGGCCGAGTTCGAGGTGCAGGACCCGGTCCCACAGGATGTGTTCCAGCTCGGTCTTGTCGAGCTCCAGCGCCTTCATGGCGTCCGCGGTGAAGGTGCGGGAGAGGTGGACGTGCAGGGTGCGCAGATGCATCTCGTGCGGGGCGCGGATCCGGCTGTGGCTGTTGAGCAGCACCCGCAGCAGGGTCGAACCGGAGCGCACGGAGGACAGCACGAACACCGGCGAGTCCACCAGGCGCGGGGCGGGCGGCGCCTCGTACGACGACGGCCTGGCGGTGCGGGGCGACGGCACGGCGTTCAGGTTCGGGGTGCGGCGCGGCGGGCTGATCGCCTCCGCCACGAGCCTCCCCCGCCGCCTGAGTCCCTTTCGTATCGCGGATATACGCCGGTCGCGCACGTTGACACCTTTCTCTCGCCGTTCGGCCGCATCCCAGAGGCGACAGGCGAACACCAGGTGTCCGGCAGGCGAACGCCCCTGGCCGCGGCGGCCGGGAAAGGGGCCGTGACCAGGGGACTTACCTCTCTCTTAATTGTTGATGGGAATCCTTACCCAGAGTGACCCGAGGGACCCGGAGGGCCCTGCGTCGCCGGGGTCAGAACCGGCCGGATCCCCGGTACAGCTCCAGCTCGCCGTCCAACTCGACGGCCAGGACGGTGGCGTACGGGTCGAGGTCCGCCGTGGCCGGCGGGTCGATCCACAGCACGCCGACCGCCTCGTGCAGGCCGCCGACCACCCGGTGGCCGAGTTCCGTGCCGGTGCCGAGCACGGTGACCTTGCGGACCGCGGTCGCCAGGCCCCGTACGCCGATCTCCGCGCGCGGGACGTCGAACAGGGTGAGGTAGAGCGTGCGCCGGTCGGCGGAGAGGGTGCTGGGCCCGTAGTGGTGCCCGGCCGGCAGACCGCGCACGGTCCCGTACACGGCCGGGGCGTGCCGGCGGATCCACTCCCCCAGCCCTTCCAGGCGCTCGACCTGCGGCTGCGGGATCGTGCCGTCCTCCATGGGACCGACGTCGAGCAGCAGGTTGCCGCCTCCGCCGACGGTCTCGGTGAAGTAGCGGATCAGCTGGGCCAGGGACTTGTGGTTGTGGTCGTGGTGCTGGTAGCCCCAGGAGTCGTTGATCGTCAGGCACAGCTCCCAGGGGCCGTCCGGCGGCACGATGGGGGCGCCCTGCTCGGGCGTGGCGTAGTCGCCCTCACTGAGCATGCGGGCGTTGAAGACCACGTCGGGCACGTGGGAGCGGATGAGCGCGGCCAGTTCGGGGATGCGCCACTGCTCCTCGCTGCGGTCCCACTCGCCGTCGAACCACATCAGGTCCGGCCGGTAGCGGGAGGCCAGCTCCGTGATCTGGCCGTCCCGGTAGGCGATGAACCGCTCCCAGGCCCGAAGGTCCTCGTCCTCGGCGGCCACCTCCGAGTAGCGGTTGTCCGCCAGCTCCGGCGGACGGCCCGGCTTGCGCGTGGAGGCGTAGTCGGGGTGGTTCCAGTCGGAGTGGGAGTAGTACAGGCCGACCTTCAGGCCCTTCTCGCGCAGCGCCTCGGCGTAGGGGCCGATGTAGTCCCTGCCCAGGTTGAGGTCGCCGTAGGCGGTGTCCCACAGCGCCACGCCGTCGTGGTGACGGCTCGTCAGGACGGCGTACCGGGCACCGGCGCGGGCGAACAGCTCCGCCCACGCCTTCGGGTCGTAGCGGGCGCCGGTGAACCGCCTGAGCTGGGACATGTACTGGTCGTGCGGCACGACGTCGTCGTAGAACGACCAGGACTCCTGCACGCCGTCGACGGCGTAGATGCCCCAGTGCACGAAGATCCCCAACTTGGCGTCGGTGAACCAGGGTTGCATGGCCATGCGGTCAGCCCCTGCGCAGCCGGAGGGTCAGGATCTGGAAGGGGCGCAGGGAGAGCGGGACGGTGCCGTCGACGGTCTCCGCGTCCTTGAGGGGCCGTTCCAGCAGGTCGGTGACCTGCGCGCCCGCCAGCGGGAAGCCGGTGCGCAGCACACCCCGGGCCCGGCCGCCGCCCGACTCGTAGAGCCGGACCACGACGTCGCCGGAGGCGTCGTCGGCGAGCTTGACCGCCTCGACGGTCACGCCCTGACCGTCGACCGAGACGACCGGCTCGGGCTCGCCCGCCGCATCGGCCACCCGCAGCGGCAGGTTGAGGGCGTAGCCCTCGGCGACCGCGTCCTCGATGCTCGCGCCGGGCAGCAGCGAGTAGGTGAAGCGGTGGCGGCCCTGGTCGGCGCCGGGGTCCGGGATGCGCGGGGCGCGGACCAGGCTGAGGCGGACCGTGGTGGTCGTACCGCCGTCCTCGCGCACCGTGCGGGAGACGTCGTGGCCGTAGGTCGAGTCGTTGATGACCGCGACGCCGTAGCCGGGTTCGGCGAGGTGCACCCAGCGGTGCCCGGAGACCTCGAAACGGGCGGCCTCCCAGCTGGTGTTGGTGTGCGTCGGACGCTGGATGTGGCCGTAGGCGATCTCCGCGGAGGAGTGCGGGGCGCGGATGTCCACCGGGAAGCCCGCCTTGAGGATCTTCTCGGCCTCGTGCCAGTCGATGTCGGTCTCGAAGTCGATGCGCGGGCTGCCGGCGCGCAGGGTGATGGTCTGGGTGAGGGTCGAGCCCTTGCCGAAGGAGCGCGAGACGCGGATCGAGCCGAGCAGCGGGTCCCGCTCGACGACCTCGATCACGGCGCCCTCCAGGAGGTCCGTGTAGCGGTTCTTGTAGTGCTTGTCGATGTCCCAGGCGTCCCAGTAGTTGGGCAGGTCGGTGTGCAGGCGCAGCAGGTTGCCCTGGCCGGCGAGGACCTCGCGGTCGGCGCGCAGGTCCCGCACCGAGGAGAGCGTGCCGTCCTCGGCGACCTCCACCCGTACCAGGCCGTTGTCCAGGACCAGGCCGTCCACCGTCACCGGCTGCGGGGGCTCGGCGTCCGTCAGCGGCGCGCTGCCGCTCGCGGGCACCTCCACGTAGGCCGGTGCGCCCGCGGCCGTGCGGACCACCTCGGCGCGGTCGTACGGGCTGGTGTTGAACACCCGCGTCCCGCCGCCGCCCAGCGCGGCCACCGCCTCCGCCGTCAGCTCCTCCAGCTCCCGTGCCACGCGGGCGTACTCGGCCTCCGCCTCGCGGTGCACCCAGGCGATCGAGGAGCCCGGCAGGATGTCGTGGAACTGGTGCAGCAGCACCGTCTTCCACAGCCGGTCCAGCCTCTCGTACGGGTAGGCGTAGCCCGGCGCGTGCAGCGCGGCCGTCGTCGCCCACAACTCCGCCTCGCGCAGCTTGTGTTCGCTGCGCCGGTTGCCCTGCTTGGTGCGGGCCTGCGAGGTGTAGGTGGCGCGGTGCAGCTCCAGGTAGAGCTCGCCGACCCACACCGGGGCGTCCGGGTACTCCTCGCGGGCCTTGGCGAAGAAGTCGTCGGGGTGCTCCACGACGACCTTCGGCGAGCCCTCCAAGTCCGCGAGCCGGCGCGCGCGTTCCATGATCTCGCGGGTGGGGCCGCCTCCGCCGTCGCCCCAGCCGAAGGGGGCCAGGGAGCGGGTGGCGCCGCCCTTCTCGGCGTAGTTGCGCACCGCGCGGGACATCTCCTCGCCGCTGAAGCGGGCGTTGTAGGTGTCGATGGGCGGGAAGTGGGTGAAGATGCGGGTGCCGTCGATGCCCTCCCACCAGAAGGTGTGGTGGGGGAAGGTGTTGGTCTGGTTCCAGGAGATCTTCTGGGTGAGGAACCACTCGTTGCCGGCGAGCTTGGCCAGCTGCGGGTAGGCAGCGCTGTAGCCGAAGGAGTCGGGCAGCCAGACGCCCTTGGTCTCGACGCCGAAGTGCTCGATGAAGAACCGCTTGCCGTGGATGAGCTGGCGGGCGACGGCCTCGCCGCCGGGCAGGTTGCCGTCGGCCTCCACCCACATGCCGCCGACCGGCGCCCACTGGCCCTTCTTCACGGACTCCTGGATGCGGGCCCACACCTTGGGGTGGTTGTCGCGCACCCACTCGTACTGCTGGGCCTGCGAGCAGGCGAAGACGAACTCCTCGTACTCGTCGGCGAGCGAGGTGACGTTGGAGAAGGTGCGGGAGGTCTTGCGCTTGGTCTCCCGGATCGGCCACAGCCAGGCCGAGTCGATGTGCGCGTGGCCGACGCCGGAGATGATGTGCGCGCTGGCGTGGGCGGGCTTGGCGAGCACCGGCTTCAGGGCGGCCCGGACCTCGGCGGCCGAGCCGGAGACGTCGTCCAGGTCCAGCAGGTCCAGGGCGCGGTCGAGGGCGTGCAGGATCTCGTGCCGGCGCGGCTCGTGCTCGCCGAGTTCCGCCATCAGCTCGCGCAGCACCTGGAGGTCCAGGTCGAGGTGCCAGACCTCCTCGTCGAGGACGGCGATGTCGGCGCGCCTGAAGACGTACAGCGGCTTGTCGCCGGCCGTCAGCCTGTCGCCCATCGGCGTGGGCCGGGAGAAGCCGTCGGCGAGGATGTCGGGGTTGGAGGCGGCCTCGACCAGGTAGTCGACGCTCTCCCCGCCCGCGGCCGGGTTGGCGATCGGCACGTACTGGTTGAGCGGGTTGACCGCCTTCAGCGGGGTGCCGTCGGTGAGGTGGACCAGGGCCTCGGCCTGGTTGCCGGGCCAGTCGCCGACGAAGCCGAGGTCGATGACGGCCTCGACCCGCCTGCCCGCGAACTCGGCGGGCACCCGTCCGCGCATCCGGAACCAGGTGGTGCCCCACGGCGGCCCCCACGGGGTGTCCATCGCGAAGGGCGTGTACGCGGCGGCCGCGGCCTCCTCGAAGGGGACCGGCTCCCCGGGGGCCTGCCAGGCCTCCACCTCGAAGGGAACGGTGGCCGCGTAGACCGCGGGCTGGATGCGCTGGGTGTGGAGGCGCTCGGCGCGCTCTTCGATCCGGCGGCGTTCGTCGTGCATGGGAAGTCTCCAGAGAAAAGGGCGGAGAGGGGGAGGCCGCGGGCGGCAGGGGTGCGGAGGACGGGGGTGCGGAGGACAGGGGCGGGAAAGCGCTTTCCGTCGGGAGCTTACTTCAGGTAGGCGAGACCGGGATGAACGGCCGTGTAGCCCTCGACCAGCCTGCGGGCCACGTTCACGGAGTCGACCAGCGGATGCAGCGCGAAGGCCTTGACGGCCGTCGTACGGGAGCCGGACTCGGCCGCGGCGAGCACCTCGCGCTCGACGGCCTTGACCGCCGAGACCAGGCCGGTCGCGTGGTCGGGCAGCGGGTCGACGGCGACCGGGTGGGCGCCGTTGGCGTCGACCAGGCAGGGCACCTCGATGACGGCCTCGGCGTCGAGCACCGCGAGGGTGCCGCGGTTGCGGACGTTGAGGATCAGGGTGGTGCGCTCGTCACGGGCGATGGCCCGCATCAGGGCGAGGGCGACCTTCTCGTAGCCGCCGGAGAGGTCGTCGGCGTCGCGCTCGCCGGCGCCGGCGCTCTCCCGGTTCTCCGCCATGTAGGTCGCCTCGCGCTCGGCGCGGGTGCGGTCCCACAGGTCCAGCGCCGACGCCTCGGACCGCTTGACCTCCTCGTAGAAGCGGGCCTGCTGGTCGCGCAGGAAGGCGCCGCGGGTCTTCTCGGCCTGCTGGTAGGCACGGACGGCCTCGCGGTTGAAGTAGTAGTAGTGCAGGTACTCGTTGGGGATCGCGCCCAGCGAGCGCAGCCAGTCGGCGCCGAAGAGCTTGCCCTCCTCGAAGGAGCCGAGCAGGTCCGCGTCGGCGAGCAGGCGGGGCAGCTCGTCGCGGCCGGCCACGCGCAGGCCGCGGACCCAGCCGAGGTGGTTGAGGCCGACGTAGTCGATCCACGCCTGAGCCGGGTTCGCGCCGAGCACCCGGGCGATCCGGCGGCCGAGGCCGACCGGCGAGTCGCAGATGCCGATGACGCGGTCGCCGAGATGGCGGGACATGGCCTCGGTGACCAGGCCGGCGGGGTTGGTGAAGTTGATGACCCAGGCGTCCGGGGCGAGCCGGGCCACCCGCCGGGCGATGTCGACCGCCACGGGGACGGTCCGCAGGCCGTAGGCGATGCCGCCCGCGCCGACCGTCTCCTGGCCGAGCACGCCCTCGGCGAGGGCCACGCGCTCGTCGTTCGCCCTGCCCTCCAGGCCGCCGACCCGGATCGCGGAGAAGACGAAGTCGGCGCCGCGCAGGGCCTCGTCGAGGTCGGTCGTCGCGCTCACCGTGGGGGCGTCCTCGACCCGGGTGGCCTGTTCGGCGAGGACCCGGGTCACCGCGGACAGCCGGCCGGCGTCCAGGTCGTGCAGCACGACCTCGGTGATCCTGCCCTCGCCGCGGTCGCCCAGGAGGGCGCCGTACACGAGCGGCACCCGGAACCCGCCGCCGCCCAGAATCGTCAGCTTCACTCTCGCACCTTTCCTGCCACGACCAGCTCGACGGCCGCCTCCTCCAGGGAGGAGCGGGTCGCCGGGTCGACCGGGGCGTTCGTCACCACCACGTCCAGGTCCTCGGGACCGCAGACCTTCGCCATGCCCGTACCCGGGAACTTGGCGGAGTCGGCGAGCAGGACGACCTTGTCGCTCGCCCTGATCATGGCCCGTTTCACGGGCACCTCGACGACCGTCGTGTCCATCACCTGGCCGCCGGGGCGCACCCCGCTGGTGCCGAGGAAGAGCCAGTCGGCGTGCAGCTGGCGCAGGTTGTCCTCGGTGAGGAAGCCCACGAGGGAACGGTACTCGCGGCGCACCATGCCGCCCAGCAGCACGAGCTCGATGCCCTCGTCGTCGGCGAGTTCCTCGTAGACCACCAGGTTGCTGGTGATCACGGTGAGGCGGCGGCCGTGCAGCCGGCGGGCGAGCCGGAAGGCGGTGGTGCCGATGTCGAGCAGCACCGACTGGCCGTCGGCGACCATGGCCGCCGCCCGCGCGGCTATCGCGTCCTTCTCCGCCACGCGCACCTCGGCGACCTCGGCGAAGGGCTGGTCGCCCTCCTCCACGACGGCGCCGCCGTGGACGCGGGTGAGCAGGCCGTCCTCCTCCAGCTTGACCAGGTCGCGCCGGATGGTGGCGGGGCTCACACCCAGCTGCTCGGAGAGATCGGTCACGGCTGCGGGGCCGCCGGAGCGCAGGGCCCGCAGGATGAGTTGATGTCGTCGTTCTGCCAGCACGACGTGAACACTACTCGTCATCTTCAATCAAATCCATGCTCACTTCTGCTCGGGTATTGACCAATCTCGCAGAGCGGCGCACGATTCCCGTCATCGAAATTGACGTGTTTTGACGAGAGGTCGCACGCGTGGACGACGACAGGCCCGATGTGCTGCTGACCGGGCTGCTCTTCTACGACCTGGTCCTCACCGGTCTCGGCAAGCCGCCGACGCCCGGCGAGGAGATCTGGACGGCCGGCATGGGCTGCGGCCCCGGCGGCATCGCGAACCTCGCGGTGGCCGCGTCCCGCTTCGGTCTCGCCACCTCGCTCGCCACGGTCTTCGGCGACGACTTCTACGGCGAGTACTGCCGGGACGTGCTGGGCGACCAGGAGGACATCGACCTCTCCCTCTCCCGCACCGCCGACGGCTGGCCCACCCCCGTCACCGTCGCGCTCGCTACCGGACACGACCGGGCCCTCGTCACCCACGGCCAGGAGCCGCCGTACTCGCAGGACACGCTGATGGGCGACCCGCCCGAGGCGCGCACCGCTCTCGTGCACCTGGAGGCCGAACCCCGCGCATGGCTCGCCAAGGCCGCCGCCCAGGGCACCCACGTCTACGCCGACGTCGGCTGGGACCCCACCCAGCAGTGGTCCACCGACCTGCTCGACCAGCTGCGGCTGTGCCACGCCTTCCTGCCCAACGAGACCGAGGCGATGGCCTACACCCGCACCGACAGCGCGCGGGCGGCCCTCGGCACGCTCGCCGAGCTCGTCCCGGTGGCCGTGGTCACCCGGGGCGGCGACGGAGCGCTGGCCGTCGACCAGACCACCGGCGAGTACGCCGAGGTCCCCGCCCTCGACGTCGACGTGCTGGACGCGACGGGCGCCGGGGACGTGTTCGGCGCGAGCTTCGTCGCCGCCTCGCTGGGCGGCTGGCCCCTCGAGGAGCGGCTGCGGTTCGCCGTCCTCGCGGCCGGACTGTCCGTCGGCCGGCACGGCGGGGCGCTGGCGGCCCCCGGCTGGTACGGCGTCGACCGGTGGTGGCGTGCCGTGACCGACCCCGGCCTCAAGCGCGCCTACGGCTTCCTGGCGGACCGCCTCCCCGCGGACGTCGGCCCGCCGGTGCACCACGCCCCCGTGACCCCGCCCGCACGGCAGCACTGACCCCCACATGCCCCTCTCATGCGAAGACCCGAAAAGATCCGAAAGGCGGTGGGAGCTGTGCGGCTCTCACGTAGAGGCCTGCTGCGCGCGGGCCTGGCCGGTACGGCCGCCACGGCGCTCGGTGGCCTGACCTCCGGCTGCGCCGTACCGACCGGTTCCACCGGCCGGAACATGGTCCTGTGGTACTGGGACGGCGGCCTCGGCGACACGGTCGTGAAGAAGGCCAGGGCCCGGTACGCGGGCACGGTCGACCTGCAGGCGATCAAGATCGGCGGCTACTACCGGTCCAAGCTGATCACCACGATGGCCGGCCGGGCCCACATCCCCGACATCGCGGGCCTCAAGGGCGAGGACATGGCGTCCTACCTGCCCGACGCGGACCAGTTCGTGGATCTCAGGACGCTGGGGGCGGACAAGTACCGCAGCCAGTACCTGGCGTGGAAGTGGGAACAGGGCATCGCCGACGACGGCACGATGGTCGGCTTCCCGATCGACTGCGGTCCGGTGGCGCACTTCTACCAGTACGAGGTCTTCCGCAAGGCCGGTCTGCCCTACGAACCGGCGGACGTATCCAAGGAGTTGAACACCTGGGAGAAGTTCTTCGACGCGGGTGTGCGGCTGCGGAAGCGCATCCCCGGGACCTCGCTGCTGACCGACGTCAACTCGGTCTTCGAGAACGCGGTGCAGCAGGGCGCCAAGCGGTACGTCGACAAGGACCGCCACTTCATCGGCGACCAGGAGCACGTGCGGCACGCCTGGGCGCTGGCGGTGGAGGCCAAGCGCCGCGGGATCGTCTCCAACCTGGTCAGCGGCACCCCGGACCAGATCTCCGCGGTGGACGACGGCAAGCTGCCCAGCCAGCTCGGCGCCTCCTGGGCGACGTACGACATCAAGAACGGCAACCCCAAGACCAAGGGCAAGTGGCGCATCGCCGACATGCCGGTGCGGCCGTCCAACAACGGCGGTTCGTTCCTGTCGATCACCAAGGCGTGCCGGGAGCCCGAGCAGGCGTTCCAGATCATCAGCTGGATGCTGGACGCGGCCAACCAGGCCTCGGGCTACGTCGACGCCGGCCTCTTCCCCTCCACGCCCGCCTCCTACGGCCTGCGGCAACTGCGCGAACCCGACCCCTTCTTCGGCGGCCAGGTGACGACGGACGTCTTCGGCCCGGCCGCACAGAAGATCGCCGTCGCCTACAACAGCCCGTACGACGTGGCGCTCGGACAGCCCATCAAGGACGAGATCAAGAACGTCGGCGTCCTCGGCAAGAACCCCGACCAGGCCTGGAGGGACGCCATGAGCAAGTGCCGGCGCATCGCGAAGCACCTGGGGGTGAGCGTCTGATGGCCACCGCCCTGGAGAAGCCGCCCGTCCTCGCCGAACAGGCGTCGACCAGCCGCCCGCGTTCGGGACTGCGCAGGTACTGGCACCTGTACGCCGCGATCTCCCCGTTCTATCTGCTCTTCCTCGCCTTCGGTCTGGTCCCCGTCGGCTTCTCGCTCTACCTGTCCTTCCACCGCTGGGACGGCCTCGGCTCGATGGAGTGGGCGGGCCTGTCGCAGTACCGGTACCTGCTCGGCGACAGCGACTTCTGGAGCTCGATCGGCAACACGCTCGTCATCTGGGCGCTGGCGACCTTCCCCATGATCTTCCTGGCGATGGTCACGGCCGTGATGCTCAACTCGGCGGTGCGGTTCAAGAACGTCTACCGCTTCGCCTACTTCCTGCCCAACGTCACCTCCGTCGTCGCCATCGCGATCGTCTTCGGCTCGGTCTTCTCCACCAACTTCGGCCTGGTCAACGCCCTGTTGCAGGCGGTGGGCCTGGACCAGGTGGCGTGGCTGAACACGCCGTGGGGCATCAAGGTCGCCATCGCGACCCTGATGACCTGGCAGTGGACGGGCTACAACGCGATCATCTTCCTCGCCGGTCTGCAGACCATCCCGAGCGAGCTGTACGAGGCGGCCCGGGTGGACGGCGCCAACCCCGTGCAGACGTTCTTCCGGATCACGCTGCCGCTGCTGCGCCCGACCCTGCTGTTCGTGCTGGTGGTCTCGACGGTCACCGGTCTGCAGAGCTTCACCGAGGCGCAGGTGCTGCTGCAGAACACCTCGAACGACTCGACGTTCTCCGGCGGCCCGGGCCACGCGGGCCGGACGATGGTCCTCTACTTCTTCCAGCAGACCTTCGACAACAACGACTTCGGCTACGGCGCCGCCGTGGCGTGGGGGATCTTCCTCGTCGTCGTCATCTTCTCGATCATCAACTGGCGCCTGGTGCAGCGCCGGGGCGAAGACTAGAAAGGCCCGAACGCCATGGCATCCATCAAGGGAACCCGCGGCCGGGGCATCGCGCTGCACGCCGTCCTCGTCGTCGGACTGCTGCTGTCGGCCTTCCCGTTCTACTGGGCCGTCATCATGTCGACGCACACGACGACCGAGATCTTCTCCTACCCGCCGAAGCTGCTGCCCGGCTCGCACTTCCTGCAGAACGTCCGCGCCCTGTTCGACAACATCGACTTCTTCGGCTCGATGCTCAACTCGCTGCTGGTGGCGGGCTCGGTGACCTTCCTGGTCCTGTTCTTCGACTCGCTGGCCGCGTTCGTCTTCGCCAAGTTCGACTTCCCGGGCCGCCGGCTGCTGTTCGGCCTGCTGATGCTGATCTTCATGGTGCCGACGCAGCTGGCGATCATCCCGCAGTTCGTGATGATGGCGAAGATCGGCTGGATCGGCTCGATGACGGCACTGATCGTGCCGGCGGCGGCCAACGCCTTCGGCATCTTCTGGATGCGCCAGTACATGCGCAGTGCCATCCACGACGAACTCCTCGACGCCTCCCGCATCGACGGCGCGAACTTCCTGCGCCAGTACTGGCACGTGGCCCTGCCGGTGGTCCGCCCCGGTCTGGCCTTCCTCGGCATCTTCACCTTCATGGGCCAGTGGAACGACTACGCCTGGCCCCTGATCGCCCTCACCAACCCCGACAACGTCACCCTCCAGGTGGCCCTCTCCCAGCTCAACGGCACCCACGGCACCACCGACTACGGAATGGTCATGACCGGCGCACTCCTCGCCCTCGTCCCGCTGCTGATCGTCTTCGCGATCGGCGCCAAGCAGATCATCGGCGACCTCGGCAAGGGAGCCATCCGTTGACGGACCCGCTCGTGGCGCTGCGCCCCTGGGAGGCACCCGAGGTGACCTCCTGGGGGCGGCTGCCGATGAACGCCGTCGACCGGCGCACCGGAGCCCTCTGCCTGGACGGCGACTGGCACTTCCAGTTGCTGCCCGCTCCGCACGTGCCGGTCGGCGATGCGTGGTCGTCGTCGTACGTCCCCGGGGTGTGGACCCTGCAGGGCACGGACGACCTGCCCCAGTACACCAACGTCCGCATGCCCTTCCCCGACTTCCCGCCGCACTCCCCCGCCGCCAACCCGACGGGGGTGTACGAACGTGCGGTGGACGTGCCCGCCGAGTGGGCCGGGCGGCGGATCGTGCTGCAGGTCGGGGCCGCCGAGAGCGTGCTGCTGGTGCACGTGGACGGGCGGCCCGTCGGCGTCTCCAAGGACTCCCACCTGGCCGCCGAGTTCGACCTCGGCGAGGTCGTGCGGCCCGGCGAGCGGTCCGTCGTACGGCTCACCGTCGTCAAGTGGTCCGACGCCTCGCACATCGAGGACCAGGACCAGTGGTGGCACGGCGGTGTGACCCGGTCGGTGCTGCTGTACGCCACCGACCCGCTGCACCTGGCCGACGTGACCGTGCGGGCCGCGTACGACGGTGAGCTGCGCGTCGACTGCCGCGTGCGCGACGCGCGCGGCGCGCTGCCCGCCGGCTGGTACGTCAGCGGCGAGCTGGACGGTGAACTCCTCACGCAGGACCCGGAGTTCGACCGGGTCAACGCCGAGGACGACCGGGTCTCCGACTTCCTGGGCGAGGCCCGCATCCACGCCACCGTCCCCGAGGTGCGCACCTGGAACGCCGAGACGCCGGAGCTGTACGACCTCACCGTCCGGCTGCACCGCGCCGACGGCACGGTCGCCGACACCTCCCGTCACCGCGTCGGCTTCCGCGACGTCGAGATCGTCGGGCGGGACCTCCTCGTCAACGGCGAGCGGGTGTTCATCCGGGGCGTGAACCGGCACGACTTCCACCCGCTGACCGGCCGGACGCCGTCGTACGCGGACCTGCGCGCGGACCTGGTCCTGCTCAAGCGCTTCGGCTTCAACGCGATCCGCACCTCCCACTACCCGAACGACCCGGCGCTGTACGACCTCGCCGACGAACTCGGCTTCTACGTCGTCGACGAGGCGGACATCGAGTCGCACGACCACGCGCACGAGATCGCCGACGACCCGCGCTACCTGGGCGCCTTCGTGGACCGTGTCGCGCGGATGGTGCTGCGGGACAAGAACCACCCCTCGGTCATCATCTGGTCGCTGGGCAACGAGTCGGACTACGGCGCGAACCACGACGCGGCGGCCGGCTGGGTGCGGCGCCACGATCCGACCCGGCCCCTCCAGTACGAGGGGGCCGCCAAGCTCGACTGGGCGGCCACCGACGACTGCTCCGACATCGCCTGCCCCATGTACGCCCCGCTGGAGGACTGCGTCGCCCACGCCCTGTCGGGCCGGCAGACCAGGCCCCTCATCCAGTGCGAGTACTCCCACGCGATGGGCAACAGCAACGGCACGCTGGCGGACCATTGGGCGGCCATCGAGTCCACGCCGGGTCTTCAGGGCGGGTTCATCTGGGAGTTCTGGGACCACGGGATTCTGCAACGCGTGAGCGATGGCAGACCGGCCGGGCGCGCGGGCGCCGGGCTGTATGACAACGGTGTCGCCGCGCCCGGCCACCGCTGGGCGTACGGCGGCGACTTCGGCGAGGCGATCCACGACGGCGCGTTCATCGCCGACGGGGTCGTCTTCCCCGACCGCACCCCGAAGCCCGCGATGTTCGAACACCGGGAGATCGCCGCGCCGCTGCGCATCGAGTGCTTCCGGCACGAGGGCATCGTGCTCGGCAACCACCAGCACTTCCGCGGCCTGGACTGGCTGTCCGGCACCTGGGAGCTGGCCCTGGCCGACGGCACGACCCTGACCGCCCCGGCCGAACTGCCCGCGCTGCGCCCCGGCGAGACGGCCGCGGTGCCGCTGCCCTTCGAGGTGCCCCGCGACGGCGGAGAGGCCTGGCTGACGCTGCGGGTGAGCGTGGCCGAGGACCAGCCGTGGGCGCCGCGCGGCACCGAGGTGTGCGTGCCGCAGGTGCGGCTGCGCGGACCCGCACCGGCCGCCGAGAGCGCCGTGGACGGGACGGTCGAGGTCGACGACGAGGGCCTGCTCGTCCACCCGCTGCTGGCGTCCGCCCCCACGCTGTCCCTGTGGCGGGCGCCCACCGACAACGACGAGCTGGGCGGCATGGCGCCGCGCTGGCGGAGGTGGGGGCTGGACGCCCTGGTGCGCACGGTCGTGTCGGTCCGGCGCGAGGGCGGCCGGGTGACCGTGGACGCCGAGTACGCCGGCACCGTCGGCGTCGTCCGGCACCGGCAGGTGTGCACACCGGTCGCGGGCGGGGTGCGGATCGACGAGGAGGCCGAGCTGCCCGCCGAGCTGGACGACGTGGCCCGGGTCGGGTCGGTGTTCGAGACGACGCCGGGGCTGGAGCTGCTGGAGTGGTTCGGGCAGGGCCCCTGGGAGTCGTATCCCGACCGCGCCGCGGGCGCTGCCGTCGGCCACCACCGCATGCGCGTCGACGACCTGTTCACCCCTTATCTGCGTCCGCAGGAGAGCGGCGGCCGGCACGGTGTACGGCGCTTCACGCTCTCCGCGCCGGACGCGACCGGCCTCGCGGTCGTGCTGGACGAACCGCGCCAGGTCTGCGTCGGCCGCCACCGCGCCGAGGACCTGACGGCGGCCTCGCACCACGACGAACTGGTGCCGCGTCCGGGGTGCGTGGTGCACGTCGACGCGGCGCACCGGGGCCTGGGCACGGCGTCGTGCGGCCCCGACACCTTCCCCGAGTACCGCGTCGCGGCGGGCGTCCACCGCTGGAGCTGGACCCTGCGCGCTCTGTAACCCCCCGCGTCCTTCCCGCTTCCGCAACCTCTCACGGAGCACACGTGTGTACGTCGCATGACCACCATCAGGGCGAGGCCGCGCAGGCCGGTGCCGGCAGACGCGGTTTCCTGAGGGCCACGGCGCTGCTCGGCGCCGCGGCCACGGCCGGGGTGACGCTGCCCGGCGTCGCCGAGGCGGCCGCGGAGGGCGTCCGGCGGCCCGACACCGAGAGCCGCCGCTTCACCCTCGCGGTGATGCCCGACACTCAGTACCTCTTCGACGGCCCCAGCATCGACCCGGCGCCCGTCGAGGCGTCCCTGCGTTACCTGCTGGAGCACGGCGGCGCGTCCGCCGACAACATCGTCTTCCTCTCCCACCTGGGCGACCTCACGCAGAACGGCGCCGAGGAGGAGTTCGCCGCGATCAGCAAGGCGTTCGGACTGCTGGACCGGCGGGGCGTCGGCTACAGCGTGCTGGCCGGCAACCACGACGTGAAGGCCTCCACCGACGACCAGCGCGGCCCGACACCGTACCTGGACGCCTTCGGGCCGCAGCGGTTCAACGGCCGGCCGGCCTTCGGCGGGGCCTCCGCCGACGGCTACCACACCTACCACCTCTTCCGGGCGGCCGGGCGCGAGTGGCTGGTGCTCGCGCTGGACTGGCGGCTGTCGGCGCAGGGGTACGCCTGGGCGAAGGACGTCCTCGCCCGGCACTCGAGGACGCCGGTCATCCTCACCACGCACGAACTCGTGGTCGCGGACGACCAGTTGTCCGCCTACGGGCAGCAGCTGTGGGACCGGCTGATCGCCGACCACGACCAGATCTTCCTCACCCTCAACGGCCACTACTGGCCGGCGGGCCGGGCCGTCCGCAAGAACGCGGCAGGCCACGACGTCCACCTGCATCTGACGAACTACCAGAACCGCTACTTCGGCGGCGCGGCCATGATCCGCCTCTACCACTTCGACCTGGACCGCGACGTCATCGACGTGGAAACGGTCTCGCCGTGGATCCTCGGCCGGGCCGCCAAGGGCCTGAACGAGCTGGAGCGGCAGGAGATGGAGCTCAGCGGCGACACCGACCGCTTCTCCGTCGAGATCGACTTCGCGGACCGCTTCTCCGGCTTCGCCCCGGTGCCGGCCCGCCCGGCCCGGCCTGCCTCGCGGATGCTGGTGCGCGGCACGGCCGCCTACTGGCGCTTCGAGTCGCCCGTCTCCGGCACGGTGCGCGACCTGTCCGGGCAGGGCAACGACCTCACGGTGGTCCCGGTGGGCGGCGGCGCGCTCGGCTGGTCGGCGGACCACCACCCGGACCAACCGGGCCACGGCAGCCTGGAGTTCACGGGCCACAAGTCCCCGCTGAAGGGCGCGTACCTGCAGACGGTCGACGAGGCCCCGCTCAACTCGGCCACCTTCGAGGACGGTTACACCATCGAGGCGTTCTTCCGGCTGCCCGCCGACTGGGACCCCGACCACAACGCCTGGGCGGGCCTCGTCAGCCGCCGGGGCACGGGCGGCGCCGCCGGGAAGACCGCCGACGACCCCGACGAGCCGGTGGCCACGCTGTCGCTGTCCGACGACCGCGAGCCGCAGTGGGCGATGCGCCCGCTCAACCAGGAGGGCATCGCCACCAACTGGGGCCAGGAGACCCCGCTGGAGACCTGGCGCCACCTGGCCGTCGTCAACGACGGCACGCACACGACCCTGTACGTCGAGGGCTGCCCGGTCGTCCGCAACCCGAAGGCCGCCACGGTCGGCATCACCTCCGTCGGACTGCCGTGGCTGCTCGGCGGCTACACCTACGCCGACAAGATCGACCAGATCCTGTACGGCCGCCTCGGTGACGTCCGTATCGTCTCCCGGGCGCTGCCCGTCACCTCCTTCATGACCCACTGACGCCCTCCCAGAGGACCTTGAATAGATCATGACCGAGCAGCAGCTGCCCGTCTGGGCCGACCCCTCCGTCTCCCCCGCCCATCTCGACGCACAGGGCGTGTCGAGACGCCATCTCCTGCGCCGTGCGGGCCTCTTCGGGGCCGCCTTCGCCCTCGGATCGGCGGCGGCCCCCGCACTGGCCGCCACCGACCGGGGCTTCGGCGGCAACGACCCGCGCCTGGCCTACCTGGTCGGCGACCACCACGTGCACTCCGTCTACAGCCACGACGCCAAGTACACGTTCTCCCAGCAGGCCCGGGCCGCCGCGCAGTACGGCCTGGACTGGATGGTGTTCAACGAGCACTCCAACTTCGGGCACGCCTACCACGGCGCGAAGCTGGAGCACGCCGAGATCCTCAGGGCCCGCGCGGAGAACCCGCGTCAGCTGATCTTCCAGGGCCTGGAGTGGTACATCCCGGCCGCCGAGCACGGCACGGTGTTCGCGGCCCCCGGCCCGCACGAGACCGACCTGCTCACGCGGTTCGAGCTCGCCTACGACGGCAAGCTGCTCGGCTACACCGAGGGCTCCGCGGGCGCGGCCGACACCGCCCGCAACGAGGCGCACGCGGTGCAGGCGATCAAGTGGCTGGCCGAGCAGCGCCGTTCGGGCTACGTCGACGACGTGCTCGTACTCGCCAACCACCCCCTGCGCCTGGGGATCGACTCCCCGCACGAGATGCGCGACTGGCGGGACGCGGCGCCCGAGATCATGATCGGCATGGAGGGCGCGCCGGGCGCCCAAGGGGCGGCGATCCCCGGCTGGAGCGGAGCCACCTCCATCCGCGGCGAGTACGAGAACAAGCCGTCGGCGCAGTCGTACGCGGGCTACCCGGCGGACGCCTACCTCACCTACGGCGGTTTCGACTGGGCGACGGCCACGGTCGGCGGGCTGTGGGACGCGATGCTGTCGGAGGGCCGGCTGTTCACCATCACCACCAACTCCGACAACCACCGCACGGTCTTCGACACCTGGAAGAACGGTGACTGGCCGGCCGGGCAGAACTTCGACAACACCGGCAGGCTGCCCGATCCGGTGAACACCGACACCCCGCAGCCCGGCAGCGACTTCTGGCCCGGCGAGTTCAGCCGCACCCACGTCGGCGTGACCCGCTACGGCTACCGCGCCGTGATGGCGGGCCTGCGCGCCGGCCGGGTCTGGCTGGACCACGGGCACCTGCTGGACGGCCTCGACGTGCGGTTGAAGCGGGACTGCGACCCCGGGGCCGGTGTGACGCTGGGCGGCCGGCTGCGGGTCCGCAAGGGCGAGAAGATCACCCTGTACGTCACCGTCACGACCGCCTCCCGGCCCAACCCGCAGGGCATCCTGCCCCGGTTGGCCCACGTGGACGTCATCCGGGGCGCGGTGCGCGGGCCGGTGGCCGACCGGGACGACTGGCGGGCGCCGGACACCAGGGTCGTGCAGACGAAGGACGTCTCGGGCCGCAAGGGGACGTACACCCTGCGCATCCCGCTGACCGCCGGGGACGAGTCCTTCTACGTCCGGCTGCGCGGCAGCGACGGCAACCGCCATGGTGCGGGATACCTGGGCGCCGCCGTCGACCCGAACGGGCCGGTTCCGCACGAGCCCGGCAACGGTGACCCGTGGGCGGACACGTGGTTCTATTCCAACCCCGTCTTCGTCGACGTGGCAGGTGCCTGATGAAGCGTCATCTCGTCGCCCTGGCTGCCTGATTGAGTACCGCCGCGGTGGGCGCGGGCCCGGCCTCGGCCACCGGCGCACCGCAGTGGGCCGAGGCGGGCACGGCGTACACCGGCACGGGGCGGGCAGGGGCTCGCCTCCCGGGCGGACGGCTCGCTGCTGTACCGGGGCCTGGCGGACATCCCGCTCGCCTCCCGGCTCCAGGGCTGGAACCACGTCGGCGATCCGGACATCGCGCACGGCTGCACCTTCGACGTCCGCCAGGGCGCCGACACGGCCACGTCGAAGATGTTCGCGGTCACCACGCCGGCCGGGAAGCGGTACACGTACGTGCACCCGCTCGACCCGGGCGAGAAGGTCACCAGCTCCTTCGCCGCCGTCTCACCGGACGGGCAGTGGCCGGGGTCGGGCGAGTGGACGGTGCCGGAGGCCGGGCGGATCACCTGGACAGGCCGGTGCGCGACATCCAGGGCTGCGACTTCGTGACGGACACCCGCCTGGTGTGCGCCTCGGACGGCGCCTCCGGGACGCTGTTCCCCGAGAGCCGGCCCCTCCTCCAGGTCGACCTCCCGCACCAGCCGGACGGCGGGCCGGTCACCGGCACGGTCGCCGCCCTGTCCGCCCTGCCGCAGCGCAGCCCGTGCACCGACGGCACCCTGCGGGCGGAGGTCGTCGCGCCGGGCGTGTGCGCGGACCGCCAGGTCACGAACTGATCCCCCGGGTCGTACCGTGGGCCGCATGACAGGTGAGGAGTCATTGCGGCCCCAGTCGCTGATGCTGACGTTCCTGGGCGAGCAGGTGCTCGGGCGGGACGTGTGCGTGTACTCGGGCAGTGTCATCGACGTCTTCGCGCGCGCCGGCGTCGGCGAGCAGGCGACCCGGTCCACGCTGACCCGGATGGTGGGCCGCGGGCTATTGCGCCGCCAACGGGAGGGCCGCCGGATGTACTTCGGGCTGACCGAGCGCTCGACGGCCGTGCTGCGGGACGGCGAGCACCGCATCTGGCGGACCGGCGCCGTCAACCGCGACTGGGACGGCACCTGGACGCTGCTCGGCTTCTCCCTCCCCGAGTCCTGGCAGCGCCAGCGCCACGACCTGCGCTCCCAGCTGACCTGGAGCGGCTTCGGGCCCCTGTTCAGCGGGCTGTGGATCGCGCCGGGCGAGGTCGACGTGTCGTCCCTGGTCGCCGAACTGGGCCTCTCCGCCCACGTGAAGGTCTTCCGCGCGCACGCCGACGCCGGGACGGACATCGGCGCGATGATCGAGGAGACCTGGGAGCTGTCCGAACTCGCCGCCCTGTACGAGGAGTTCGCCGACCGCTGGCAGCCCTGGGAGACGGCGACCGCCACCCCGGAGGACGCCCTCGCCCACCGCCTCGTCCTCCAGACCCAGTGGCTCGGCCTCATCCGCAGGGACCCCCGCCTCCCCCTCAAACACCTCCCCGACGACTGGCCGGCGGAACAGGCGGAGAAGACGTTCCACCGGGTCCACGACCACCTCACCCCGGCTGCCCGGGAGGCCGCGGAACGCCTTCTCGACCTGGTGCCGGTCCGCGTCGATCAGGCGTAGAACCGCGACAGGCTCTGCAGGACCGCGGCCGGCTTCGTGCCGTTCTCCACCTCGATCGTGCCGTCGACCGTGATCTGGACGCCGCCCGGGACGTCCTCGACCTCCGCGAGCCTGCCGGTCAGCCGGATGCGGGAGCCGACCTTCACCGGGGAGGGGAAACGGACCTTGTTCAGGCCGTAGTTGACCTTCGTGGTGACGCCCTGGACGTCGAGGAGTCCGGTGAACAGGGGGATGAAGAGGGAGAGGGTGAGGTAGCCGTGGGCGATGGGGGCGCCGAAGGGGCCGGCCGCGGCCTTCTCCGGGTCCACGTGGATCCACTGGTGGTCGCCCGTGGCGTCGGCGAACGTGTCGATGCGCTCCTGCGTGACCTCGATCCACTCGCTGGTGCCCAGGTCGCTGCCGGCCAGCTTCTTCAGTTCGTCGAGGCCGTTGACGGTGATGCTCATGGGGTTCCTTAGCTGTTGCCGTACCGGTTGCGGACACGGGACTTGAGGAGTTTTCCGGAGGCGGTGCGCGGCAGCGCGTCCGCGAGCACCACCGACTTGGGGATCTTGTACTTGGCGAGACGGCCGGACAGGGAGGCCAGCACCTCCCCGGGGTCGAGCGAGGCGCCCTCCCGGGGCACCACGACCGCCCGCGGCACCTCGCCCCACTTCTCGTCCGGCACGCCGATGACCGCGCACTCGACGATGTCGGGGTGGGACAGCAGCAGGTCCTCGATCTCGGCGGGGTAGATGTTCTCGCCCCCGGAGATGATCATGTCCTTGATGCGGTCGACGATGGAGACGTACCCGTCCTCGTCGACCCGGGCCGCGTCCCCCGTGCGGAACCAGCCGTCCGCGAAGGCCGCCGCCGTCTCCTCCGGCAGCCCCCAGTACCCCGGCATGACGTGCGGCCCGCGGACCATCACCTCGCCGGTCTCGCCGACGTCTACCGGGGTCAGGTCGGGCCGGACCACCCGCACGTCGCTGAAGAAGTGCGGCACGCCCGCGGAACCGGCCTTGCTCACCGCGTGCTCGGCGTCCAGGAACAGGGTGCCGGGGGACGCCTCGGTCATGCCGTAGCCCTGCAGGAAGGTCAGGCCCCGTTCCTGGTAGGCGGCGATCAGCGGGGTCGGCACCGGTGAGCCGCCGCAGGTCAGGATGCGCAGGGAGGACAGGTCCGCGTCCGGCCAGCGCGGGTGCCGGGCGACCTGCTCGAACATCGTCGGCACCCCGAACATGAAGGTGATCCGGTGCTCCTCGATCAGGTCGAAGGTGGCGTTCGGCTCGAAGGCCTCGACCAGCACGCACAGGCCGCCCTTGAGCAGCACCGGCAGCGTCAGCATGTTCAGGCCCGCCGTGTGGAACAGCGGCGCGGAGACCAGGGCGCGTTCGTCGGCGATCAGGTCGGTGTCGACCAGGACGTTGACCGCGTTCCAGGTCAGGTTGCCATGGGTGAGCATGGCGCCCTTGGGGCGGCCCGTCGTGCCCGAGGTGTACATGATGACGCAGGTGTCGTCGGGGGCGACCGGCTGGTCGATCGGCTCGTCCGGAGCGCCGGCCACCGCCGCCTCGTACTCCGGACCGACCTCGACGTACGTGCGCACGTCCGTGTCGCCCGGCAGCCCGGCGACCAGTCCCGCGTGGGAGGGGCCGTAGACGAGCGCCTTGGCGCCCGAGTCGGCGAGCTGGTAGGCGATCTCCGGGCCCGCGAGGCGGGTGTTGAGCGGGACGAACACCGCGCCGAGCGTGCCGGCCGCGAACAGCGTCTCCAGGTAGGAGGGGTGGTTGGGGCCGAGGTAGGCGATGCGGTCGCCGCGCCGGATTCCGCTCGCGCGCAGGGCGTGGGCGAGGCGGGTGGTGCGGTCGTACAGCTGGGCGTACGTGCGTGAGGTGCCGCCGTGGACCAGGGCGGTGCGGTGCGGGGTCTTGCGGGCCCGGCGAGCGGGCCACGACCCCAGTCCCTCGTTGCGCATCCACGGCCCCCTACGGTTTGGTGAGCCCGAGCAGACGGGCGGCGTTCTCCTTGAGGATCCTCGGCCTCACCTCGTCCTTGATCGACAGCTTCTCGAAGTCGGCCAGCCAGCGGTCGGGGGTGAGGACGGGGAAGTCGGAGCCGAAGAGGACCTTGTCCTTCAGCAGCGTGTTGGCGTACTGCACGAGCTGCGGCGGGAAGTACTTCGGCGACCAGCCGGACAGGTCGATGTGCACGCCCGGCTTGTGGGTGGCGACGGCGAGGGCCTCGTCCTGCCAGGGGAAGGACGGGTGCGCCAGGATGATCTTCAGGTGCGGGAAGTCCGCGGCGACGTCGTCGACGTGCAGGGGGTTGGAGTACTTCAGGCGGATGCCGCCCCCGCCGGGGACGCCGGCGCCGATGCCCGTCTGGCCGGTGTGGAAGAGGGCGATGGTGCCCGTCTCCTCGATCACCTCGTACAGCTCGTACGCCACCGAGCGGTCGTTGGGGAAGAAGCCCTGGATGCTGGGGTGGAACTTGAAGCCCCTCACCCCGTACTCCTCGACCAGGCGGCGGGCCTGCCTGACGCCCGCCCTGCCGCGGAAGGGGTCGATGGAGGCGAAGGGGATGAGGACGTCCGCGTTGGCGGCGGCCGCCTCGGCGACCTCCTCGTTCGGGACGGGCGCGGTGCCGGTCGCGGACTCGGCGTCCACCGTGAAGATCACGGCGGCCATCCTCCGCTCCCGGTAGTACGCGGCCGTCTCCTCAAGGGTCGGCTTCCGCTTGCCCTCCACCTTGAAGTAGGCGGAGGAGGCGTCGTGCAGGTCGTCGTCGAGCGAGGAGTGGCCCTTGGAGGAGACCTCCGCGTGGGTGTGTACGTCGATGGCGACCAGGTCGTCCACGTTCATCGAGGGGGACATCACGCCTCCGGGAACTTCGGCGCCGGGATGCCGACCGTCTGGAGCTCGGCGCCGACCGACGTCGGGAACG
>NZ_JBTWMV010000160.1:0-554 GCF_054850255.1 Streptomyces sp. 7R007
CCGGTCAGCAACCGCACCGCCCCCACCGACCAATCCACATGCGGACTCGGCGCATCCACATGCAACGTCGCCGGCAACACCCCCGCCCGCAACGCCATCACCATCTTGATCACACCAGCCACACCAGCCGCCGCCTGCGCATGCCCGATATTCGACTTCACCGACCCCAACCACACCGGCCCCACACCCTCCCGACCCCGCCCATACGTCGCCAACAACGCCTGCGCCTCGATCGGATCCCCCAACGCCGTCCCCGTCCCATGCCCCTCCACCACATCCACCCCGGACGCAGGCACCCCCGCACTCGCCAACGCCTGCCGGATCACCCGCTCCTGCGACGGACCACTCGGCGCCGTCAACCCATTACTGGCACCGTCCTGATTGACCGCACTGCCCCGCACCACCGCCCACACCCGATGACCATGGCGCCGCGCATCCGAAAGCCGCTCCAACACCACCACCCCCACCCCCTCAGACCACCCCGTCCCATCCGCCCCCGCCGCATACGCCTTGCACCGCCCATCCCGCGCAAGACCCCGCTGCCGCGAGAACTC
>NZ_JBTWMV010000161.1:0-553 GCF_054850255.1 Streptomyces sp. 7R007
TTCCTGGGTCAGCTCGTGCAGGTGGGCCGCCGCCTGCGACTTGGGACGCAGGACGTGGTCGAGGTCGGCGGGGGTGAGGTCGGTGAGGGGGATGTAGTTGGGAACGCCCGCCGCGTGCACGATCGTGGTCAGGGGCCGGTCCGCGGGGATGCCGGCGACGGCTTGCTCAAGTTGCGTGCGGTCGGCGGCATCGCAGGCCGCGATGGTGACGGTGCTGCCGAACTGCTCCACATCCGTGATGAGTTCGGTGGCGCCGGGGGCATCGGGGCCGCGGCGGCTGAGGAGCAGGAGGTGGGGTGCGCCGGCCGCGGCCAGCCACCGGGCCAGATGGGCGCCGATACCTCCGGTACCGCCGGTGATCAACGTCGTGCCCGTGGGGCTCCACTCGGCCGGCAGGCTCGGGGTGGGCGGCGCGTGCCGCATCCGGCGCGCCAGTACGCCGGTGGGGCGGATGGCGAGTTGGTCTTCGGGGTGGCCGGGGGTGAGGAGGGCGGCGAGGCGGTGGGTGGTGTGGTGGTCGGTGTCGTGGGGCAGGTCGATGAGTCCGCCCCAG
>NZ_JBTWMV010000162.1:0-553 GCF_054850255.1 Streptomyces sp. 7R007
CTCCTGGGTCAGCTCGTGCAGGTGGGCCGCCGCCCGCGCCTTGCCGGCGAGCACATCGCTCAGCCCGGCCGGAGTGAGGTCGGCCAGAGGGGCGTAACTCATCACACCCGCCGCGTGGATGACGGTGGTCAGAGGCAGGTCCGCGGGAACGGACCGGAGAGCGTCTTCCAGGTGGGCGCGGTCGGCGGCGTCGCAGGCGGTGATGGTGACGGCCGCGCCCGAGTTCTTGATGTCCTCGGCGAGTTCGGTGGCGCCGGGGGCGTCGGGGCCGCGGCGGCTGAGGAGCAGGAGGTGGGGCGCGCCGGCCGCGGCCAGCCACCGGGCCAGATGGGCGCCGATGCCTCCCGTGCCACCGGTGATCAACGTCGTGCCGACCGGCCGCCACTCGGTGTCCGGGCCGTCCTCCGGCGGGGCATGCTCCAGCCGGCGCGCCCACACCGCGGAGGAACGGATGGCGAGTTGGTCTTCGGGGTGGCCGGGGGTGAGGAGGGTGGCGAGGCGGTGGGTGGTGTGGTGGTCGGTGTCGTGGGGCAGGTCGATGAGTCCGCCCCAT
>NZ_JBTWMV010000163.1:0-544 GCF_054850255.1 Streptomyces sp. 7R007
GGCCGTCGTCGGGGTGCCGGAGATCAGACCCGTGGAGCTGTTGATCGACAGGCCGCTCGGCAGACCGGACGCGGCGTACGTCAGGGAGCCGCTGTTGGTGCTGCTGGCCGAGATCTGCAGGCTCACCGCCGTGCCGACGGTCGAGGACTGGCTGCCCGGGTTGGTGACCGTCACGCCGCTGCTCGGCACCGTGATGTGACTGCCGACGTTGATGCCCGCGAAGGCGTTGCCCACCCCGGCGTACTGGGTGGAGCCGGTGCCGTACAGGGCGGCGGCGGCGTTGAGGGCGGCGGTGCGGGCGCCGGCGTAGTTGGTGCTGGACGTCATGTACGTCGTCAGCGCCTTGTACCAGATCTGCAGGGCCGCGGCCCGGCCGATGCCGGCGACGGCGACGCCGTCGGAGGTCGGGCTGTTGTAGGTGACGCCGTTGATGGTCTTGCTGCCGCTGCCCTCGGACAGCAGGTAGAACATGTGGTTCGCGGGGCCCGAGGAGTAGTGCACGTCGAGGTTGCCGACACCGGAGTACCAGCTGTCGGCCGAGGAG
>NZ_JBTWMV010000164.1:0-533 GCF_054850255.1 Streptomyces sp. 7R007
CACAGGTCATCAAGTGTGCTCCCCGCGCCCGCGGGGATGGTCCCGGAGTACGCCACGGCGTACGGCGGACGTCGCTGTGCTCCCCGCGCCTGCGGGGATGGTTCCCGGAAGATCATCAACACGGTGTGTCAGGAAGGCCGGCGCCTTCAGCCGGACCCACGCGGTGACGTTGGGCTGCATGGGCACTGTGCACGCCGCGTCTGCAACCTCTGGGCGGAACAGCGGGTGCGCAACGAAACCCCGTCGCTCGACGCCATTGCGCAAAAGTGCGCAGCCCACGGGATCACCGCGCAGCACAACCGGCCCCTCACAGCCGACTACATCGCCGAGCAGGCCGTCGACTTCGAACGGCGCTGGCAGGCACTGACCCGCCACCACGCGCAGCCACAGCAGTAACCAAGCCTCGCCCTGCTCGTCACTGCGCACCAGCAAGCCAGCCAGCGCCAACAGCTGCGCAGTCAAGAAAAAGCGCAGGTCAGCCCAGCATTGCGCAGCCGCGATGCCCATTGCGCAGCCAGGGCGCACAGCGGTCG
>NZ_JBTWMV010000165.1:0-517 GCF_054850255.1 Streptomyces sp. 7R007
GCGCTGTTCGACCCCGACCCGGAGAACCCCGCCACCAGTTACGTGCGCGAGGGCGGGTTCGTGTACGACGTGGCCGACTTCGACGCCGGTTTCTTCGGCATCAGCCCGCGCGAGGCCGTCGCCATGGACCCGCAGCAACGGCTCCTGCTGGAGACGGCGTGGGAGGCGGCGGAGCACGCGGGGCTCAACCGCGAGGCGCTGGCGGGCAGTGACACCGGGGTGTTCACCGGGATCAGCGCGCACGACTACCTGATGCTCGTCCCCCAGACCTCCAGCAACGTCGAGGGCTACATCGGCACCGGCAACCTGGGCAGCGTCGCCTCCGGGCGCATCTCCTACCTCCTGGGCCTGGAGGGCCCGGCGACGACGGTGGACACCGCCTGCTCGTCGTCACTGGTCGCGATGCACCTGGCCTGCCAGGCGCTGCGGCAGGGCGAGTGTTCGCTGGCGCTGGCCGGGGGCGCGACGGTGATGGCCACGCCCGGCGCGTTCACCGAGTTCTCGCGGCAGCGCGGGG
>NZ_JBTWMV010000166.1:0-517 GCF_054850255.1 Streptomyces sp. 7R007
TCCCGCGCTGCCGCGAGAACTCCACGAACGAGGCCGGAGTGGCCATCACCGTCGCCCCTCCGGCCAGCGCCAGTGAGCATTCGCCCTGCCGCAGCGCCTGACTGGCCAGGTGCATCGCCACCAGCGACGACGAACACCCGGTGTCCACCGTCACGGCCGGACCCTCCAGGCCCAGGATGTAGGAGATGCGCCCGGAGGCCACGCACCCAAGGTTGCCGGTGCCGATGTAACCCTCCACCTCGTCGGTCCGCATGCCGACGAGGGTCAGGTAGTCGAAGATGGTCAGGCCGGTGAACACACCGGTTTCACTGCCGTCGAGGGCCTGGCGGTTGATCCCGGCGTCTTCGATGGTGGCCCACGCGGTCTCCAGCAGGAGTCGTTGCTGGGGGTCCATGGCGATGGCCTCGCGCGGGCTGATGCCGAAGAAACCGGCGTCGAAGTCGGCCGCGTCGTACACGAACCCGCCCTCGCGCACATAGCTGGTGCCCGGGTGATCGGGGTCCGGGTCGAACAGCGT
>NZ_JBTWMV010000167.1:0-515 GCF_054850255.1 Streptomyces sp. 7R007
TAGGCGTGCAGGATGTCGGGGGTGTTGACGAAGAAGTTCGGCCGCATGTAGGCCGCCGCCTCGCCCGACAGCTCGGTCAGGTACTCGGTCAGCTCCTGCTTGGCGGTGCGCCAGGTGAAGTAGGTGTAGGACTGCTGGAAGCCGATCTGGGCCAGGGTGTGCATCATCGCCGGCCGGGTGAACGCCTCCGCCAGGAAGATCACGTCCGGGTCGGTGGCGTTGATGTCGGCGATCACCCGCTGCCAGAACACCACCGGCTTGGTGTGCGGGTTGTCCACGCGGAAGATGCGCACCCCGTGCGCCATCCAGTGCCGCAGCACCCGCAGCGTCTCGGCGAGCAGGCCGTCCATGTCCGCGTCGAAGGCCAGGGGGTAGATGTCCTGGTACTTCTTCGGCGGGTTCTCCGCGTAGGCGATGGTGCCGTCGGGGCGGTGGTGGAACCACTCGGGGTGTTTGTGCACCCACGGGTGGTCGGGGGAGCACTGCAGGGCGAAGTCCAGGGCGATCTCCAGGCC
>NZ_JBTWMV010000168.1:0-499 GCF_054850255.1 Streptomyces sp. 7R007
CAGTGGCGACTCGTCCAGCCCCAACAGGCTGACGACACCCACCGGTTCGGCCTCGGCCGCCCACTCCCTCAGCCGGCGGGTGAGCGCCTCGCGTTCGAGGTCCTGCCGATCGAGCGCTTGGTGTACGGCGGTGGCACCATGCGCGTCGAGCGCGCGCAGCGCGACCCGCACGGCCGGGTGCTGCCGCTGTGCGGCCGGGACGAGCAGCAGCCAGGGTCCGGCGAGGGCGGGAGCGGTGAGATCGGAGACGTGCTTCCAAGTGATCTCGTAGCGCCAGGAGTCGATCGTCCGCCGCTCGCGGTGCTCCCGCCGCCACTGCGACAGCGCGGGCAGGGCCGGACGGAGCGCTGCGGTGTCCTCCTCGTCCAGGCGCAGGGTGCCGCTCAGCGCGTCGATGTCGTTGTCCTCGATCGCCTGCCACAGCTTTGCCTCCACCGGGTCGTTCCCGGCGACGGCGGGCTGTCCGGCCGCGGGGGGCTCAAGCCAGTAGCGTTCCCGC
>NZ_JBTWMV010000169.1:0-479 GCF_054850255.1 Streptomyces sp. 7R007
CCGGACACGGTGCTGCTGGCGGAGGCGAACCAGTGGCCCGAGGACGTGGTCGACTACTTCGGCGACTACGCCTCCGGCGGCGACGAGTGCCACATGGCCTTCCACTTCCCCGTCATGCCGCGCATCTTCATGGCCGTCCGCCGCGAGTCGCGCTACCCCGTCTCCGAGATCCTCGCCAAGACCCCCGCCATCCCCTCCGGCTGCCAGTGGGGCATCTTCCTGCGCAACCACGACGAGCTGACCCTGGAGATGGTCACCGACGAGGAACGCGACTACATGTGGGCCGAGTACGCCAAGGACCCCCGCATGCGCGCCAACATCGGCATCCGCCGCCGGCTCGCCCCCCTGCTGGACAACGACCGCAACCAGATCGAACTGTTCACCGCCCTGCTGCTGTCGCTGCCCGGCAGCCCGATCCTCTACTACGGCGACGAGATCGGCATGGGCGACAACATCTGGCTCGGCGACCGCGACGCGGT